>JALOLW010000050.1 GCA_025455795.1 Spirosomataceae bacterium | reverse complement strand
AAATCTCAAAAATTTTGAAGGGACATGGCAGTTTGTCCCACCTATAAGGGGTAATGATACCACTTTTACATCTATCAAATACTTCAAGAACAGAGTTAGGTATAATATTTTCTATTGGCATAAGTCAAAAAATATAGATGTAGATTCAATGTTGATTGGTTTTCTTCCAAAAGATAAGAAGGTTTATAAATTATCCGATTTGGATTCAGTAGGAACGCGGATGTACTTTTACAGACCCAATCCCCAAGCACCAAACGACAGCACCAAGTATTTTCAAGAAGCCAGTCCAAGCTGCTCAGCCCTAAAAAAGGACAGTCTAATTATTTCACTTTCAGTTTTAACGGTAGAGATATTGACCGTCACGAGCAGCTACATCATTTGCCTAATCTAATAGTGTCTAATTTGGTGAGAAATAAAAAAGAATTGCTTAAAGTGGAAGCCTTTTTGAATAAAAATTTTTCTATTATAAAAGTCTCAAAGGTCTATATTTTTAGTGATACACTCAATAAAACGAAAATGTATCTCTTAAAAAAAGACCCAGTAGAAATAATTGAAAATAAAGCAGATTGGCTAAAAATCAAATATTATCCAGAGAAAAACGGAGCATGGACAGGCAAAACCATCGAAGGCTGGATAAAAAAGAGTGATGTAGAATAGCACCCGTGGCGGCTGCATCACGGCGGGCGAAGCCGTGGCAGGTACCAAGGGCATCTTGGATGCCGACGTAAAATCCTGTTAGTCGGGATTTGGAATCCCCAGTTAGCCCCAGTTAGTCGGGATTTGCAATCCCGACTCTGGAGCTTAGGATTTCCAATCCTAAACGTCTAAAACCCAAAATTCTAAATCAAAAAAATGGGATTTAAATTTCGTATCGAAGACCAGCAAGAAGTCTTTTTTTTGACCTCAACGGTAGTAGATTGGATTGATGTTTTTACCCGAAAGGAATTGGCAGAAATCGTAATAGATTCACTTCGATACTGTCAAAAAGAAAAAGGATTGATTTTGTATGCGTGGTGTTTGATGCCGAGTCATTTGCATCTTATCGTCAGTTCAGAACAGGGCAAAAGTATTTCAGACATCATGCGGGATTTTAAGAAATTTACCTCAAAAGCAATCATACAGACTATCAAAGTCATCAATGAAAGCAGAAAAGAGTGGATGCTTGATAGGTTTGAATTTATAGGGCGTTGGAATCCTAAAATTGAAAATTATAAGTTTTGGCGCGATGGAATTCATCCTATTATTCTGACCAGCAATCATTTTATTGATCAAAAGCTAAATTACATCCACCAAAATCCTGTCGCGGCAGGTTTGGTTTTTGAGCCAGAACATTACGCATACAGTTCGGCCATTAATTATACAGGGATGAAGGGGCTTTTGGATGTGGTTTTGATTGAGTGATTGCATAGCGGATTGCAAATCCGCAACTCTTGAGTCGGGATTGCAAATCCCGACTAACCGATTGCAAATCCCGACTAACGGATAACAAAATACGCCCGAATGAGGTACGGATTTTGGTACGGAGTGGCCTTGCACGCTACAGGTTGGTCGGAATCTACAAAAAATAACAACATTGGGTATGATAATAAAATCTCAAAATCCAAATGACATTCCGAAATACGACAAGGAATATTGGCACGCCAAAACACCTCAAGAACGATTGGATGCAGCCTTAAAACTGATATTGTTTACAAAAGCCATTTATAAAGCCAATCCCAATAACCCACCCATAGACAATGGAGGACGAATACTTAAATCTCGTACGCCTATTGAACGAAGAAAACGTTGAATATGTGGTTTTAGGAGGGCATGCAGTCATTGCACATGGTTATTATCGAACCACTGGCGACATCGATATTTTTGTGAACTCTACCATAGAAAATGCCGAAAAAGTGGTGCGTTCATTGGAGCGTTACGGTTATAACAATAGCGAATTTGAAGTAGCTGACTTCACGCTCGTACCCAATTTTTTGTCTTTTAGCAGATATGATAGTTGGATAGATTTGATGACCTTTACGGTTGGCGTTACATTTGAGGAATGTTATCAAAACAGATTAGTTTTGGACATACATGGTACTAAAGTGAATTTCATTAACCTACGAGAATTGATAAAAAATAAACAAGCTCTAAACCGCCCGCAAGACATACAAGACCTTGATAATCTGATAAATAATAACATTTGACTACATACATCAAACCAGTGAGGTACTGAATTTAGACAATAGAATCATTGATAAAACGATTGAAAGTACCCAAACGCAAGCATAAATCATTGAACAGCAACAACTAAAAACCCAAGCCAATGGGAAACTATATGAACATGATGGCTGCGCAAGATGCCGCCGCTGCCATTCTCGAACCCACCACCGCTACTCCTCCCCGTTTCTTATCGGGGGCAGAAGCCATGATGGAAACCTTGATAGCCGAAGGCGTTGATACGATTTTTGGCTACCCTGGTGGAGCCATTATGCCCACTTATGATGCCCTTTACGACTACTGCGACCGCCTTGAGCATATTCTTGTGCGCCACGAACAAGGCGCAGGTCACGCAGCGCAAGGCTACGCCCGCACCAGCGGCAAGCCCGGTGTATGCTTGGTCACGTCAGGCCCCGGAGGCACCAACTTGGTCACGCCCATCGCCGATGCCATCATAGATTGTACACCGCTGGTGTGTATCATCGGGCAGGTAAAGTCCAATCTACTCGGCACGGATGCTTTCCAAGAAACCGACATCATCGGCGTCACTACGCCCGTCTGCAAGTGGAACTATCAAATCAGCAACCCCGACGAAGTGCCCGAAATCATGGCGCGGGCGTTTTATATCGCTACTTCGGGCAAGCCTGGGCCCGTGGTGATTGACTTCACGCGCGATGCTCAGGTGTCCAAAATGACTACGGCGTTTAGCTACCAAAAGAAACATAGCATGGTGAGCTACAAGCCGCGTGTTGTTCCCAAAGAAACGCACGTCCAAAAAGCTGCCCAACTCATCAACGACGCCAAAAAACCATACATTTTGTTTGGGCATGGCGTGTTGATTTCGGGTGCGATGGAAGAGTTCAAAGCCTTTGTCGAAAAAACCGATATTCCTTGCGCCAGTACGCTGTTGGGGCTTTCGGCCATGCCGATTGACCATCCCAATTATGTGGGCTGGCTCGGTATGCACGGCAACTACGGCCCCAATGTCCTCACGACGCAGGCCGATGTTATCATCGCTATCGGGATGCGCTTCGACGACCGCGTCACGGGCGATGCCACTAAGTACATCAAACAGGCCAAAGTGGTGCATATTGAGATAGACCCTTCGGAGATTGACAAAATCATCAAAGCCGATGCCCCCGTGGTGGGCGATGCCAAAGAAGCCCTCAAAATGTTGATGCCACTCGTAAAAGAAAACAACCACGCTGCTTGGCGCAACGAGTTCAGGAAATTCGACATAACAGAAGACCTCAAAATCACCCAACGTGAACTCACGCCCGAAGGCAAAATCAAAATGGCCGAAGTGGTACGCTCACTCTCCGACAAAACGAAGGGAGAAGCCTGTATCGTGGCCGATGTGGGCCAGCATCAGATGATTGCGGCGCGGTACTATCAATTCAAAAAACCACATTCGTACATTGCGTCGGGAGGTTTGGGAACGATGGGCTTTGCCATTCCAGCGGCTTTTGGCGCCAAAAGAGGCGCACCCGACCGCGAAGTAGTGGGTATCATCGGCGACGGCTGCTTTCAAATGACGATTCAAGAATTGGGGACGATTGCCCAAAGTGGGCTGCCTGTCAAACTCATCATTCTCAACAACAACTTCCTCGGCATGGTACGTCAGTGGCAGCAGTTATTTTTCGAGAAACGGTACTCGTTTGTTGAGCTACAAAACCCTGATTTTGTGACCATTGCCAAAGGTTTTGGCATAGACGGGCATACCTGCTCAGAGCGCGAAAATCTAAGTGAGTCGCTCGACAAAATGCTCCGTTCTGATAAGCCATATTTGCTCGAAGTGATTGTTGAAAAAGAAGAAAACGTATTCCCGATGGTACCCGCAGGTGCCGCCGTGGCCGATATTAGACTCGAATAAAATGAGTGATTTGTGATTGAGTGATTTAGTAATTATCGGCTCAATTCAATCACAAATCACGACTCACTCAATCACAAATGCTAAACAAATGACCACATACACGATTTGCGTTTTTTCAGAGAATACGTTTGGGTTGTTGAATAAAATCACCATCATCTTTACCCGCCGACGTATCAACATCGAAAGCCTCACCGTATCCGAAACCGAGCGGAAGGGGGTTTCGCGCTATACCATTACCATCAAACACACCTCACGTACCGAAGTGGAAAAACTCGTAAGACAAGTCCGGCGCGTGGTGGAGGTTTTGGCGGTATTTGGGTATTTGAACGAGGAAATTGTTCATAACGAAATCGCTTTGTTCAAAATCCCCACCCCGATCGGTGCCAAACCGATTGATATTGAGGCCATCAACCGTAACTTCAAGGCGTGGGTAATTTATTGGGGGCTTGACTACGTAGTGGTTGAAAAATCGGGTAGTGAAGAAGAAATTCAAGATTTTTTCCGCTACATCAAACCCCACGGGATTTTGGAATTTGTGCGCTCTGGGCGCGTAGCCGTGGGCAAAACCCCCAAAGGACTCGTGGAGTTTCTGCCCGAAGATGCCGAATGGGAATACTATTTGTAAGTATATTTGCGGAATAATTATAAAACATGGGCTACTCCCTCACCACTCCCTTTGATTGGATAGAAACTCACCTCAACGCTTTTTTTGCTGGTCGCTATTGGCAATTCAAGGTTTTGACGTTGGCCTTGCTGGTTTCAACAAGCACATTATTGGTATTCAATTCCATCCTGATAGACCGAGGGTTTAGGTCATTGTATCAAGAAATGCGCCACCCAGGATCGGTAGGCGGTTTGTTTTGGGACGATATCATCGAGCAGGGAAAAGACCCCTTCACTCAAAAAAACTATGAGCCAGGCACACACGAGGCCAACCAAACCTTTCGCCTCACGATTCCACTCATTGCGGCGGCTTTGCGTCTCAACGTTGCTACTTTGTATTTGTTACACGTAGTAGTAGGCTTGGTATTTTTGTGGTTGATGACCAAGATTGTCAGCGATTTACTCCAAAACCGAGTACTGACCTTTTACTTTATGACGGGCTTTACGGCCATCTATGCGGGGGCCAATTTTTACATCAATTACCTCGGCCACTGCGATGTCTTTCCGTTTTGCTTTATGTTACTGGCGTTTTATTATCGGCAAGTTATTTGGGTGTTTTTGTTTTCGCAATTGGCTTTTTGGTGTGATGAACGCGCCATCATCAATTCGTCCTACATTGGACTCTGGTTTTTGTGGCCGTGGTTGGAAGATTTTTTCAAAACCAAACGATTGCATTTTAATCAAATTCCTCGTTCGGCCATCGCTTTGGTGATGAGTGCAGTAGTATATTTGGGTATCAGACAATGGCTCACAGCCCAATACGGACTCAAAATAGGCCACGACAACGACCTCTCACGGCAATCTGTTTGGTGGAGTTTGAGCATCATGGGAGATAAATTTACGCGAGGTTTGGAAGGCTTTTGGTTAGTGATTTTTGCAGGAATGGCAGTACTTTTGATGCAAAAAAAATGGTGGCTTTCAGTGATGTTGGTTGGTTGCTTATTGATAACTCTCACCATCACAATCATGGTAGCAGACGGTACGCGGGCATTGTCTTTTGGGTTTGCGATTTTTTTGTTCATGCTACAAATTCTCAAAGACAATGTTCCTGACAAGCAACTCAAATATCTTTTGATTGGGAGCAGCGCGATTTCTTTGCTGTTACCCATTTCTTTTCCATAATAATAAAATATGAATCAGGCTTATTATAAAGAATATTACACTATTGAGCGCGAGCATTGGTGGTTTGTGGTACGCAATCAAATCATTATGAACCACTTGCAAAAAACACTACCCATCCAGCACCCACTCAAAATACTAAATATTGGCGTAGCAACGGGCAGGTCTTCGGAGTTATTAGCGACGCTCGGGCAAGTTAAATCAGTCGAGTACGACCAAGAGTGTTATGAATTTACCAAAGCACGTGTACCCATAGATCTTATTCAGGGATCAATTTTAGAATTACCTTTTGAGAGTGAAAGCTACGATTTAGTGTGTGCTTTTGACGTTATCGAACACGTAGAAGACCATCAACTCGCCGTCAAAGAAATGAAACGCGTATGCAAGCCCAATGGCCACATCTGCGTGACTGTACCCGCTTTTATGTTTTTATGGAATCAGCACGATGATGTCAATCATCACATAAGACGCTATAAACTGACTGATTTGACCGCACTTTTCAATGGCAGTGGTTCAATCGTATTTAGTACCTATTTCAATTTTTGGTTGTTTTTTCCGATTGCTTTTTTTAGGCTTTTGTCAAAATTATTGCCGCTTCATAAAAGAAAAGTAGAAGAAGCAGGTTCAGATTTTACCGTGATGAATGGCCCCGTATTACAAAAACTCTTTGGTAGTATTTTCAAAACCGAAGACTGGATGATAAAACGCAACTGGCACTTACCAATAGGCGTATCGGCACTCACTACTTGGAAAAAAACGTCGTAAATCAATATTCTTCAGCTTATTCTCAAATTGTAAAATAACAAATCTCAGTACCCACTTTTAACAACTCAATTCAATGGCACAAATCAATTTTGGCGGGAGTGTAGAAGAAGTAGTCACCCGCGAAGAATTTCCTCTTGAAAAAGCACGTGAAGTATTGGCCAACGAGACCATTGCCGTTATCGGTTATGGCGTTCAAGGCCCTGGACAAGGACTCAACATGCGCGACAATGGCTTCAACGTCATCGTTGGGCAGCGCAAAGGCAAAACTTACGACAAAGCCGTGGCCGACGGCTGGGTCCCTGGCGAAACCCTATTTGAAATCGAAGAAGCCCTCGCAAAAGGCACTATTATTTGTTTCTTGCTTTCGGACGCGGCTCAAATTGAGCTTTGGCCTACTGTTAAAAAACACCTCACCGCTGGCAAATCGCTCTACTTTTCGCACGGCTTTGGGGTGACTTACCGCGACCAAACGGGTATCATCCCGCCCGCCGAGGTGGACGTGTTTTTGGTAGCACCCAAAGGCTCTGGTACGTCATTGCGTCGTCTATTTGTAGAAGGCAAAGGGTTGAACTCATCATTCGCTATTTTCCAAGATGCCTCTGGACATGCTCGTGAGAAGTGTATCGCTATGGGCATCGGTGTAGGTTCGGGGTATTTGTTTGAAACCGACTTTTACCGCGAAGTGACCTCCGACCTTACTGGCGAGCGTGGTACTTTGATGGGTTGTATTCAAGGGATTTTTGCGGCGCAGTACGAAGTATTGCGCGAAAATGGTCACTCACCCTCGGAGGCATTTAACGAAACAGTAGAAGAATTGACCCAGTCGCTTATGCCGCTCGTAGCCGAAAACGGCATGGATTGGATGTACGCCAACTGCTCTACCACTGCCCAGCGCGGTGCTTTGGACTGGTGGAAGCCTTTCCGCGATGCCACCAAGCCTGTGTTCCAGCAGCTTTACAATTCGGTTAAGTCAGGCGAGCAAGCCAATATTTCCATCACGCGCAACTCCCAACCAGACTACCGTGAGAAATTGGAAGTAGAACTCGCCGAACTCCGTGACTCTGAAATGTGGCAAGCAGGTGCCGCAGTACGTAGCCTTCGCCCTGAGCGCAACTAATTCATTTTCAAGACATTCCAAATCTACAAGGTTTGGAATGTCTATTTTATTCCAAAGGCCCACGTCAAAAAATCGGGCATGATGGCTGACCAAGTTGCTTGGTCGTGCTTACCGTTTTTTACTTCTACGTATCGAATCTCCTTTCCCCAACGGTAGCCTTTTTTTTCCAACTCCCCAATCAAGTCCAAGGTATCTTCGATAGAATCAATGATGCCGTTGTCGTTGCGGTCGTCTTTTTCATCTTCTGTCCCTGTTTGTAGCCAAAACGCCAAAGCTGCTCGTGAACTCCCAACGTTAGGCTCTAAACTGTGAACTGTAAACTGCGAACTGTAAACCCCAAACTGCCCACTTTCCCGCACGCGCCGCTGCATGATTCGGTCTTGGTAATCATCATAATGGTTTTCGTAGGCGCGGCTTCGCCACCAAAACGACCCCGAAAATACCCCCACTTTCCCAAAAATTTCGGGATGCTGCCACACGATGTCAAAAGCCGAAAGCCCTCCCAACGAAAACCCACAAAAAACCGTTTGGGCAGGATTTTGCGAGACAGGGTACTTTTGGGCAATGTACGGCCTCAACTCTTTCAATACAAAATCAGTATAAGCCTTCGCCTTGGCCCCGCGCTGCTTGTAGTCGGCCTCGGCAGCTACGCCGTACTCTTGGAGGCGGTCGCCGCAGTGAATCGCCACCAAAATAAACGGCATGATACTCTGCGATTGGTACAACTTTTGCAGGACATCTTTCATGTTGAGCCGTGTCAAATCCTGCCCATCATTCATGTAAAGTACTGGATAAGAGATGGTAGAGCTATACGAGGGAGGCAAAACAATGTCCAAGACAATATCGCGCCGCAAGTGTTGAGAGTGAAGGGATGTGTCGTGGTGAATAGAAATTTTCAAAGTCGTGTCGGTTTTTGTCAAATGAGAGAATACCTTGATAGGCAGCAAAAATACGAATAACCCAATATGCGGGATAAATTTCAAATAATTCATTTGTCAGAACATTTTTCGCACAATTTTACGTTTATTTACAGAAATAAAAACTTGTCAAACATTTTAAATTACATAAACTCAATCAATTCAATGAACCGTTTCGGCCTGACTGTATTTTTACTTTCCGTTTGTACATTTTCTTTTGCACAAGCCCCCAAGACTCCCACAAAACCCAAAGCAACTCCTGCCAAATCTGCCACGCCTGCTACGCCCGCCAAAAAAGCGCCTACGCAAGCAGGAAGCCTCAAAATGGCCAATGAACTCGACTCGGTAGCGTATAGTATCGGAATGAATATCGGCCAAAATATCAAAGGCCAAGGACTCAATGACTTAAATCTTGACTTACTCATGCAAGGGCTCAAAGATATGGTCAAAACGGGCAAAGGTCAAATAGACGAAGGACAAGCCAACATGGTATTGGGTAACTATTTCAACCGCATCCAAACCGCCAAGCAAGCCGAAGAAGCCAAAAAGTATGAAGTGTATAAAGCCGCTGGTGAGAAATTTTTGGCTGAAAACAAAACCAAAGAAGGCGTTGTTACATTGCCGAGTGGTTTGCAATATCAAATCATCAAAGCAGGCGATGGCCCCAAGCCTACCATCAACGACAAAGTCAAAACGCACTACCACGGTACCCTCACCGACGGAACTGTTTTTGATAGCTCGGTACAAAGAGGACAACCGATTGACTTTCCCGTGGGTGGTGTAATAGCAGGATGGACAGAAGCCCTCCAACTCATGCCCGTCGGTTCAAAATGGAAACTCTTTATCCCGTACAACCTCGCTTACGGTGAGCGTGGTGCAGGTGCAAACATCAAGCCTTATTCGGCACTCATATTTGAAGTAGAATTGCTCGAAATTATGAAGTGATATTTCAGTATTGCGTATTGTGTAGCGAGTATTGTGTAGTGGGTAGTGAGAAATATGAGATACTCCATACGAATTACCCAATACGAGATACGAACTACGAATAAAAAAACAGCCAATCCCCATCTCTTAAACCAAATTTATGCGAATGAAAACGTTTTTGATTGCTTTGTTGCCCGCCGTGCTGTTTGGTTTACAGCCCGACAAGACCCGCGTAGGCCAAGATGCTCCACGCCCATTTCCCGCCGCCGAAGATGACCTCAAACCTACTTTGACCCAAGAAAAAGTAGAGGCTTACGTCACCAAAATCTTTTCGGGCTATCACTTCCGCAAGTTTTCGCTCAACGACTCGCTTTCGCACAAAATGTACGAAAACTACCTCAATGACATTGACCGTGGGAAGTTGTATTTTTTGGCGTCGGATGCCCAGTATTTTGAACAATATCGCAATTCGCTCGACGAAGCCCTCAGCAACGGCGACCTCACGGCAGCTTTTGATATGTACAACGTGTTCAGAAAACGTTATCGTGAGCGCAGTGCGTTCATTGACAAGCTATTGACCGAACCCAAATTTGATTTTACGGTGGACGAGTCGTTCAATACCGACCGCGAAAAAGCAGCTTGGGCCAAGAACACCGATGAACTCAACGAAGTGTGGCGTAAGTTGCTCAAAAACGAGGCACTTGAACTCAAAATTTCGGGCAAAGCCGATACGTCTATTGCCAAATTGCTCCGCGACCGCTACAAAAACCGTGACCGCAACCTCGGACGTTTTCGGAGTGAGCAGGTGTTTCAGATGTACATGAATGCTTTTTGTGAAGTCCTCGACCCGCACACGCGCTATTTTTCACCCGCCGACTCTGACCGATTCAAGCAAGATATGTACAAGTCGCTGGAAGGCATCGGGGCGATTTTGCGCGAGGATGGCAACTACATAAAAATTGTGGAAATCGTACCTGGAGGCCCCGCTTTCAAAGACAAACGCCTCAAAAAAGACGACCGCATCATCGGCGTAGCCCAAGGCGACGAAGGCAAGTTTGAAGACATTGTAGGCTGGTACGTGGACGATGCCGTCAAAAAAATCAAAGGCAACAAAGGAACTGTGGTACGCCTTCAAGTGCTGGCCGCCGATGCCCTCCCGACGGATTTGCCCAAGGAAATTCGGATTGTACGCGAAAAGGTAAACTTGCAGGAATCGCGGGCCAAGAAAGAAATTGTGACGGTCAATCACAACAAGCACACTTACAAAATTGGCGTGATTAATATTCCGTCGTTTTACCGCGATTTTGACGCCGCAGGCAAGCGCGACAAAGACTTTGCCAGCACTACCCGCGACGTGCAAAAACTCATTGATTCGCTCAAAACAGAGAATGTAGAAGGTATCGTGATAGACCTGCGCAACAATGGGGGCGGGTCGCTTACCGAGGCCAATCTGCTCACGGGTCTGTTTATTCCCAAAGGCCCTGTGGTACAAGTCAAAGAGTCGGCGGGAGATATAGAAGTACAAACCGACCAAGACCCCGCCGTAGCGTATGATGGGCCGCTGGCGGTGTTGATAAACCGTTTCAGTGCGTCGGCTTCTGAGATTTTTGCCGCCGCTATCCAAGACTACAAGCGCGGCATTGTGCTGGGTGAGCAATCTTACGGCAAAGGTACGGTGCAAACGATGGTGGATTTGAACCAATGGCTCCGCGACAACGACAAACTCGGCCAAATCAATATCACCGTGGCGAAGTTTTACCGCGTCAATGGTAGCAGCACGCAGCGCAAAGGCGTAACGCCCGACATTGAGTTTCCGTCGGCGTTTAGCGCGGCAGAATACGGCGAAAGCTCTCAGCCGACCGCCTTGCCTTGGGACCAAATCCCTACGGCGCGCTTTGAAGCAAGCAACGCCGTGACGGCCAAGCAGGTGGACAAATTGAAAGAAAAATACAATCAGCGACTCAAATCAGAAGTGGAGTTGAAAACTTTCGTTGAAGAGCTTGAGCTGTTCCGCAAAGCCCGCGAAAATACCACGGTATCGCTCCAAGAAACCAAACGCAAAAAAGAGCGCGAAGAAGCTGCCAAAAAGCGGGAAGCCCTCAAAAAACTGGAAATGGACGAAGATGATGAGGAAGAAGAAACGGCTGCCGCAAAGCCCGCACCGAAAAAGAGAAAGGACATTTATCTCAACGAAACGGGCCGTATTTTGGCGGAGTATATCGTATTGGCCAAATCTCCAAGTCTGGCAAATCGTTAGAAATCAGACAAGCACCTCATAAAAAATCCACTGCTCCAAAAGCAGTGGATTTTTTATGATTGTTCAGAATCCTATTGCTCAATTTTCCCAGTTTTTCTTTTCCTGCTCGATGTGCGTGAGTTCGATTTTGACACCGTATTTGTCTTTGAGGTGTCTGGCGAGTTGGTCGGCGGCATAAACCGACCGATGCTGACCGCCCGTACAGCCAAAATTGACCATCAAACTCTCGAAATTACGCTCTAAATAGTTTTCTACGGCTTTGTCCACCATCCCAAAAACGTTTTGGAGAAAGGCATCCATCTCACCGTTTGATTTCAAAAACTCAATCACGGGTTTGTCGCGGCCCGTGAGTTTTTTGTATTCTTCGTAGCGACCAGGGTTTTCGATGAAACGGCAGTCAAACACAAACCCGCCACCGTTGTCGGTAGTATCGGCGGGATAGCCCGTTTTTTTGTAGGAAAACGAACTGATTTTGACCGTAAGCGGGCTATCGGTGTATTTTTTCTTGTCAAAACCTTCAAACTCTTCACTCTCCACGAGCAACTCCAAACAGCGGAACAGTTCGGGCAGTTTGACGGGGAGTTTTATCATGCCCAAAATCTGTTCGATTTGGTTGATAGCAAACGGAATACTCGTCAAAAAATGTTCCCTGCGCTCGTACAAACCCCTAAATCCGTACGCGCCGAGGGTTTGGAGACAGCGAATAAGCACGTAGCCGTAGTACATATCACGGAAAAAGTCACGGTCTATCGCTACCAAGCTTTGCACTTTGTCCATGTAGTGTTCAAATACCTCCTTTTTGATTTGGTCAGGGACACCGCCCTTGGCTTGGTAAAGCAGCGAGGCCACGTCGTATTGCAAAGCACCCTTTCTACCTCCTTGATAATCAATAAAATACGGCTTCTCGTCCTTTATCATGATGTTGCGACTTTGGAAATCACGAAAAAGGAAATAGTTGCAATCGGCCAAAAGAAGGTAGTTGGTAAACTTCTGAAAATCGTCTTCGAGGGCTTGCTCGTCGAAGGGTATTTTGGCAAAACGCAAAAAGTAGTGTTTGAAATAATTCAAATCCCACATCATGCTTTGTTTATCGAAAGCCGCGCGAGGGTAGCACACCGAGTAGTCGAGGCCCTCGCCACCTTTGATTTGGAGTTCGGCCAAGGCTTCGATGGTGGTTTTGTAAATGCGTACGAGTTCGTCGTTCCACGGCTCGCCCACGGGCGGGAGGAGATTGAACAGGTGCAAATCGCCCAAATCTTCTTGGAGATAGACGCTATTCAGCAGGTTTTCGGCATAGACGGCAGGCACTTGAAGTCCTTTGCTGTGGAAATGCTGCGTGAATCTGATGAATGCTTTGTTTTCTTTAAACTCCGCGTTGTACGTCCCGATGGCCGATTTGCTCGCGCCACGCACCCGAAAATACCGTCGGTCGCTGCCCGCTTGCGCGAGTTGGTCCATTTGCTCGGCAGGTTCTTTTGCCCAATCTTGAAACAATTTTGTAATGAGAAGTTGGTAATTTTTCATAGAAACCCTTTAAGGGAGTGAGTTAGAGGCGGTCAAGAATCAGTTGTTGAAGTTTCCGCAAAATATAGACGATTTGGAGCAAGTCCTCCTTTTTGGTAGCCTCATATACTGAACTAACGCAATAGTGTTTGCCAACAAGCGTAGTAAACTGCCAACTTGTACCTATCACGAAGCGGTGCACTCGAGCTAGCTGATACAAGCCCGTGCTTATTCAACTGTTCACATAACAACAAAGCGGTTTAACTGTTTAACGGCGATTAATTTGCGCAACTGCTGTTGATATAATGTTACATTCGGTTTCAGACTAGATGACAAGAGGTGCAATTTTGCATCTTTTGACACCTGTTCAACACGCAAACTGACGTAGATAGGCTTAATGTCGACATAACAGTCAACATTATTGACATAGTTCTTCTGCTCTTCTGTTCTCTGCCTCATCAATCGTATTGTGGAAAGTCTTACTCGACTGAACATCCTAAAGTCTGTATCGTATATATGTCAACCATGGTTACATCAAGCCAAACGCACGTTGGCGGGCATCTGACGACGGAGCGCAATCACACTCAAATTGACGGCGTTTATATTACTTACATGTACAGCCGGATGTGCGGGTTCTGGCGCCACGTTTAAACAGCGCATAATGCACGGTAGTTACGTACGTTAGCCATAGCAATGGAGGAGCACGCTACTA
>JALOLW010000049.1 GCA_025455795.1 Spirosomataceae bacterium | reverse complement strand
TAAGTGGAGAGGTCATTGGCCCACAAAAACGACTGCTGACGCAACTCGATGAGGTTGGGAAACAAGAAAAACAAGGCCATCAACACGGGCATTGTAGCCAGTACAGGTACACACCCACTCAATGGACTCACGCCTACTTGCTGGTACAATTTCATCTGCTCCTGTTGCATCTTGGCGGCGTCGTCGCCCACTTTTTCGCGTATCACCGCTAGCTCGGGGGCCATCATCCGCATTTTGGCCATCCCTACGTAAGAGCGATAAACCAACGGCATCAAAATCAACTTTACAATCAATACCAACACCACGATAAGCAAACCATAATTGCTGATGTATTTTTCGAGGAAATTGAACATCGGCACGAAGAAAAACTTATTGAGGGGTTTCAAAAAAGCGTAGCCCAAATCCACATTGTCACTAAAATCGGGCGCAGTTTCAATGTTTTTGACGATTTGATAGTCATTCGGCCCAAAGAAAAATTGAAAATTTCCTTTGCCAGATTTCAAATCGGCAGTAGGCAGACTGGCTTCGCTTTGCATATTGACCACATAGACCGAGTCGGTAGGATTGACATTGGCCCGAAAAATGGCGTTGGAGAGAGGCGTGTTTTTGGCGATGAAGCCCGACAGGAAATACTTGTTTTTGTGCGTAAACCACTTTACTGGTTCTTCGATTTTCTCCTCGGCATTGCTGAGGCCACGGCCTATATCAGAGGTGGAGTTACCCGAAAAATAGTTGGTTGTGACCACCTTACGGCTTTCGCTCATGTCGTTTTCAAACTGTCGCAGTTTTTCGTCCCACGTCAAGCGGACGGGCTCGTTTTTGAGAAGCGCGTCCATGCCCGCGAGTTGCAGGTCGTAGTCTATGAGGTAGCCTTTGCCTTGTACGGTATAGGTTTGTTCAACGTACTGATTGGCCCCCAAAGCCAGTCGAAAGACCACTTTGGTGCTGTTGCCTTCTTTGATGACTTGGCTTTGCGACCCCGTATTGAAATACAAATCTGCCAGGTTGACGGTGCCTTTTTGGGTAGGGAGAGCCAAGTTGAAACGACTACTCTGTTCGTCAATCAGATACAGGGGTTTTTGTTCGTACGTTTTGTATTTTTTCAAAAATACTTCTTTGAGGCTGCCGCCTTTGGTACTAAACGTGAGTTTGACGTCATCATTTTCAACGACCACCTCACGGGCTACCCCTTGCGCTGCCGAGGCAAAATCGCCGTATAGGGCCTTGGCCGCAGTAGAGTCGAGTGCTTGAGGAGCAGGCGTGGCAGGTGTATTGGTAGTTTTACTGGCGACTTTGGCGTCGGAGGCGGGCTTGGGTGGCTCGGTGGGGGGCACCAACAACTGGTATCCAATCAACAACCCCAAAATCAACACCATCCCGATAACTTGGTTTCTGTCCATCTGTGTTTAAAATTGTTCAAAAAATAGGGCGCAAAGTTAGTGAGTTTTCGACAAATACCTGTCACCCCTTTTGTTATGAAAAAAAAATAGCCCTCAAAAACAGAATTTACTTGACATATTCACGTTTTTAGACTAATATTGCATTGCATATCTGACAATTTCGCGGCCTTCATCCATCATTTGTGATTCACACAGCCGCCGCCTCTCTTGTTCAGAGTCAATCATTCATCCAATCATTTCTTGTTGTCATTTCAAATCCATAAACACTTAGTTATCAACAACTTCGTTGTGTAAAGTTTATTCTTTACTTCCCTTTCATTTATGCTTACTTTTGAAGAATTAAACCTCAAACTCTTGTCTGAGTTACGGGTATTTGGCGAACAAAACGGCGTCGCCGACGCGGGAAAACTCTCTAAAAAAGACCTAATTAAAAAGATTTTGGAGATTCCAGCCAATCCCGTTGCTCCACCCACCGACAACACCGCTGCCGCCGCAAGTGGTAAACGTCAACGCACCAAACCCACACCCAAAGAACAACCTACCGCCAAGCCCGTCGAAGTACCACCTATTGCCGAAAAATCAGTGGCCAAAGTGGCACCATCGCCCCTTTCGATGGAGCGTGAACACGAAGGCGAACGCCGGGGGAAACGACAAAGAATCCCGAAAGAAACAATTGCCCCAACAGAACCTACGCTTTTTGACACGCCCCCACCCGTAAAAAGCCAGCCAACAACGACCGAAGAAACCATTCCCTCTGAGTTGCTCAATGAAGATTTAGACGATTTGAAAGTCGAACTGCCCGAAGTAGAGATTTTTGATACCTCATTTATCACAGAAGGGATGGAAACAGAAATGCCTGAAGCTAATGTCGAAAGCATAAGGCCCGAGGAACGCCCCCGTGATGTCAATCCAGATTACCAAAACAAAATCAAAAAACAGTACAACAACTACGTCAAAGAGTTTGACGGTTTGATTGTGAATGAAGGGGTTTTGGAAGTAGTATCTGACGGAAGCTACGGTTTTTTGCGCTCTGCAGACTACAACTATCTGGCAAGTCCTGATGATATTTACGTGTCTCCTTCGCAAATCAAGTTGTTTGGTCTCAAAACGGGCGATGCCGTGCGTGGCGCGGTACGCCCCCCCAAAGAAGGAGAAAAATACTTCGCGCTGCTCCGCGTAGAAACGGTCAATGGTAAGACCACCGAAGAAATCCGCGACCGTATTCCGTTTGAATATTTGACACCTCTTTTTCCCGAAGAACACATCAAACTGAGCAGTCGCCCCGACAACTACCCCGCGCGTATTTTGGATATGTTTGCGCCCATCGGCAAAGGCCAACGTGGGATGATAGTGGCCCAGCCCAAAACGGGTAAGACGGTGCTTTTGAAGGAGATAGCCAACGCTATCACCCGCAACCACCCCGAAATTTACCTCATCATTTTGCTCATTGATGAGCGTCCCGAAGAAGTAACCGATATGCAGCGGAGTGTAAACGCCGAGGTGATTGCCTCTACGTTTGACGAGCAGGCCGAGCGGCACGTCAAAGTGTCGGGTTTGGTGCTTGAAAAAGCCAAAAGGATGGTGGAGTGTGGACACGACGTGGTGATTTTGCTAGACTCTATTACTCGTTTGGCCCGCGCCTACAATACCGTTACGCCCGCTTCGGGTAAAATTCTTTCGGGCGGGGTAGATGCCAATGCCCTCCACAAACCCAAACGTTTTTTTGGGGCTGCCCGCAACGTCGAAAATGGAGGCTCGCTTACCATCATTGCCACGGCTTTGATAGACACTGGCTCTAAGATGGACGAAGTGATTTTTGAAGAATTTAAAGGAACGGGTAACATGGAACTTCAACTCGACCGCCGCTTGGCCAACAAGCGTATATTCCCTGCGGTGGATGTGTTGGCTTCGGGTACTCGCCGTGAAGACCTGTTGTTGGACAAAGAAAGCCTCCAACGTACTTGGATTTTGCGGAAACACCTCTCCGATATGAATCCCCAAGAAGCCATGGAGTTCTTGCTCGACCGAATGAGAGGTACACGCAGCAACGAAGAGTTTTTGATTTCAATGAACCGATAGCCTATTCACCCTATTTTTGTTCAAAGCCTTGTATTTCAACCAAATACAAGGCTTTTTTATTTCTTTTAACATGCTGATTATCAGTCGTATTAAATTGAGTGATTTCTAATTTTTTAATTTGAAAATAGCTAACCTATTGTTTTTGTGATACTTATTGCTACTTTCACCGTCCAAATTCCAATTTTATCCCTTATCTCAATCCTAACTCAATTATGTCCGCAATCAAAACGCTTGCTTGGATAGCGCTTATCGGCTGGATAGGCGGTTCCACTTACTGGCACGTTTGTAAAATCAAACAGTTGTGCGATGGGCCCGCCCCTGCTGCCGAAGCCAGTTATTCGATTCCTCCATTGAGCATCATGGACGGCCCCAACCTCAATCTCGCCTCGGCCTTCAATTTTGGCTTCAAAAAGTCAGTAGCCGAGCCAAACTTCGCCAACGTTAAGCGCGAATTGGACTCTTTGGCCGCATACTTGAAAGCCAATCCAGGGCGTAAATCCACCATCACGGGTTTGTACTCATCCATTGAGCAAAACCCCACCACCTTCCCCGATTTGGGCTTGGCACGGGCCGATGCTATCAAACAATACCTCGTGCAAGCGGGCGTACCCGCCGCACAACTCGAAACTGCCAGCAAAATGGTAGATTTAACGTTTAGCCCCGACGATTCGACGCACGGTATGGAGTTTGGTTTTGCGGGACTCGAATTGCCCAAAACCGAGCAAGCATTGGCAGAAGCCGAAAAACACACTACGGTTTTTGAACCGATGGATCTGTACTTCAACACAGGTAGTGCCGACTACATCAAAACTGCCGACAACAAGAAGTTTTTGGAAGAAGCCAAGAAATATTTGGCCGAAAACAAAGACAAAAAATTGTTGGTCACTGGGCATACAGACAACGTAGGCAACGATGCAAGCAACATGAACCTTTCGGAGCAGCGAGCAGCCGACGTAAAACAAGCCTTAGTCAAGGCGGGTATTTCAACCGACCAAATCGTGAGCGATGCCAAAGGTGAAACTACGCCCAAAGCCTCCAACGACACCCCCGAAGGCCGCAAAGCCAACCGCCGCGTAAGCGTAGTAGTGCAGTAAATACTCCAGTCACTCAATCACAAATCATTAAATCACAAATAGATTTATGTATCAGCATTTCAATCCCTTAGCAATGACCGACGCCTGGTGGCAGCACATTTTGATGCTGGTGGTGGCGGCAGTATTGGGCTACATCATCGGGTATCGTAGCCGCAAAAGCCAAATTGAAGACTTAGAGGCTACTTTGGGTAGTCTCGACGGTGACTTGGACGATTGCCTCCAAAGTAAGAAAGTAGCTATGTCGGCTCGAATGGCGGCCACTCCCGTAGTGCCACCTACGCCCGACGACCTCAAAGTGGTAGAAGGTATTGGGCCAGTCATCGAAAAACTCTTCAACAATGCGGGCATTTGGACTTTTGCCCAATTGGCCAACACCGCGCCCGAACGCTTGCGCGAGATTTTGCTCGCTGGTGGTACACGTTTCCAAATCCACGACCCTGGCACCTGGCCTGACCAAGCCGCCATGGCCCGCGACGGCAAGTGGGATGAACTCAAACAGTGGCAAGACGAACTCAACAAAGGCCGCGAAGAATAATGGTTTCACCTTTAAACTGACTCAATCACCATGATATTACTACAAGCAAATCCCACTTCACTAAGTCAGAACTTTTGGGTGGCAATATTAGAAGCACTTATCTTGTTGGCTTTGGCCGCCTACATTGGTTGGTGGCTTGCCCGTCGCACGTTGGCGGTACAGATAGAAGGTTTAGAAGCCAATATTCGTGACAAACGGGCTGCGTTGGACGATTGCCAGCGCAGCAAAGTCGAGGTAATGGCTGGTGGCGGTGCAGTAGCTATGTCAGCCGCGCCAATCGTCCCAGACGACCTCAAAGTGGTAGAAGGCATCGGACCTAAAATCGAAGAACTGCTCAACAATGAGGGTATTTGGACTTTTGCACAGTTGGCTGCTACATCTGCCAATCGCATCAAAGAGATATTGGACGCAGCAGGTCCTCGTTTTCAAATCCACGACCCTACGACTTGGCCCAATCAATCGGCACTCGCCCGTGACGGCAAATGGGATGAACTCAAGAAATGGCAAGATGAACTCTACAAAGGACGTTTAGAATAAGGTTAAAATCACGTCAATCTGCCTTAAATCAAAAAAATTGCCCTTTTTACGCAGTGTAAAAAGGGCAATTTTTTTGTAGTGACTTGTTGCTGATTATTTATCTCCGCGACGAGTTTCTGTCGTTTTACTTTCTACTTTGGGAGCAGTAGGCAATACCACGGGAGTACTGGCTACGGCTGTCTCAATGGCAGGAGCAGGCGTTTCGATGTTCAAATCAGTAATGGGCAAAAAGGCCATCATTTTCAACTCTTGGGCAGTGTAAAATGTCGTGGGAGCTGTCACATTGGTATCTCATTGTGGTACTTTTTAAATTGTTTAACTTTTACGATTTGTTTTGGCTGTTATGTCTTTATTGACACTGCAAAGGTGCAGCTAAGTACCGAGCGGAAAATGTAAAAAAGGATGAAGTGTCAAAAATAAAGGATGAACGGTGTTAATTTTAAACGTAAACAGTATAAAATTCTGAATGAGTTAGAAATTTTCAATATCAACTTGTTAAAGTTTAACATAAAATAGGTTTAGTACAATATTAAACCAAATAAAATTTTTCTTTGAAAATTTATATTTTTTCATTTCTTTCCAAAACCCACGCTAAAATCCCTTCTTTGAGGGCATAAGTGGAGCATCTAATCGTCGTGATACCAAGCGACTGTATCACGTGTTGAATAAGCACCATGGCAGGCACTATCATATCTACCCGAAGTTCAATCATCCCTGGGATGGCCATGCGCTCCGCCCGCGAGCGAGTAGTAATGAGGTCGTAGGCGCGATAAAATTCGGGCAAGGTGTAGTCAAAGTTTTTTTGTTGAGCATCAGACCACTCTTCAAGTCGGTGCATGAAGTCCATGTCTATCAGTGTATCAAACGACCCCGAGGACCCCACGAGTGTTTTGGGCGCGTATTGGTGAGCCGCATTGACAAGCGGTAGAAGCTGCTCTTGAAAATAATCGTGCAGCCGTCGGATGGCTGCGGGAGAAATGGGGTCGGTTTGGACAAATCGCTCCAGCAGTCGCTGTCCGCCTATTTCAAAACTCTGTTTCCAAAAAATACGAGCGTTGTTGCAAATGATAAACTCCACACTCCCTCCTCCTATATCCATTACCACCGACGGTGCTTCGCCCAAATCCATCGCTTGCCGTACACCTTCGTAAATCAACTCCGCCTCACGTGCTCCCGAAATGACTTCGACTCGGATACCTGTTTCATTTTCAATAGTTTCACAAAATGCTTGACCATTGGCCGCGCTACGAATGGCGCTCGTTCCGATGGCTTTTACGTGCGCCATTTCGACCCCAAACTCAACGATTTTCTCCTTAAAAATACGCAGTACACCCAATGCTCTTTCGGTAGCTTCAGGCGTAATAATACCCTGATTGATGCCCGATTTGGCGATTTTGGCGGGGATTTGGTCTTTGAAAAGCGTGAGAGTGGCATCAGCGGTGTGGTCCACAATAAACAGATGGAAAGTGTTGCTGCCGAGGTCAATAATGGCGTGTTTCATAAAAAGGGTAAGTCGCTATGTTTTAGAAGAAAAACACAAATAAAGTTGATTTTATCAAAAAAGACTGCCATCTTTGCAACCCGTTTCAAAAAAAGTATAAAACATTTAATCAATATGCTCTTAGTACAAATCAAAGAAAACGAATCTATTGACAAGGCGCTCAAGCGTTTCAAGAAGAAATTTGAGAAAACAGGTGTGTTGAAAGAGTTGCGTTCTCGTTCTGCTTTCGAGAAGCGTTCGGTGAAGCGTCGTCAGCAAGTGATTCATGCTTCTTACGTGCAGAAAATGCGCGAAAGCGGCGAGATTCAGTAAGATTTAATATCCCATAGTGGATTTTCAACATAATCACAAAGGCACTGCGAGTCATCGTAGTGCCTTTTTCTGCTTCTGCCTGACGATGGCTTCAACAGAAAAATGAAAATGCGTCTTAAATTTTTTCTTCTTCTCTTTTCCTGTCAAGCATTGGCGCAAACCAAAGAAGTTGCCCACCAAAACCTCTATTGGACACGCTATTTCAATCAACTCACCATCAACAAACAATGGTTTTGGCACAATGAAATAGACAATCGGCGGTTTTTGACCAACAATCGCCAACATCACCTCATCATGCACACGCACCTGCACTATCGCCTACACCCGCAGGTAGATGTAGCATTGGGACTTACCTACTCGCGTCAAAGCCCGCAGTTTCCCGATGCCACCTCCACGCTCGCAGTCCCCGAAATACGGCCTTTTCAAGAACTCAATTTTACCCAAACGTTCTCTAAACGTTTCGCCCTGAGTCATAGATTTAGGATAGACCATCGCTTTTTTAGAAAAAACAACGGTAAACAACTTTTAGACGGTCACGATTTCAACTTGCGGTTTCGGTATCGTTTTCAAGCCACCTACTTGCTATCTAAGATTGACAGCAAAAATCCAATTACGCTCAAAATCGCCGATGAGCTTTTTGTGAATGCTGGCAAAAATATTGTCCTGAATCATTTTGACCAAAATCGGATTTACGTAGGAATCGAACAGGGGCTGCACAAAAATTTTTCGGTAGAATTGGGTTATATGCACTGGTTTCAACAACGAAATACGGGTTATCAGTTTTTTGGTAGAGATATTCTTCGGTTGACTGTTTTTCATCGAGTTATTCTTTGAAGCCGATTGTAATCGGCCAATCTTTTACGTCCTCATTCAAATCGGGACGAGCAAATGATGAATGTTTGAAAACTTTTTTTTGTACAATTTTTGGAAGTTTAACCGAAACCCTATACGTTTGCGGTGCCGTTTCCCAAGAGCGGCACTTAATTTAGATTTTAATTTCTATTAAATCAATATACTATATCTACAATTGGAAACCCACCAAAACATATATATCCACGCCGAAACGCTTGAAACATCGCCTTGGCAATCGCTGCAAGTAGCGGTGATTGCCACGGGCGATGCTACCGAAGACCGTCGGCTGGCGGCTCAGGCACGCCTTCAAGGATTAACAGTGGTGCTACGTGATTTGCCCGAAGAGTCTGACTTTTTATTTATACCAAAATCAGATATATTCGATAGAGAAAAAGACAAAAATAAAAAAAGTACAATTCTCTATCTACTTCAAGGACTATTAAAGCCCATCTTTCGCCAACGCACCCGCACCGAAATCGCCATGAATGTCTTTGCTGCTTTGGCATTGATGTTTGTGGGTCATTTGGTATTCAGCTATTTTACTCTGGATCGTCTCACGCTCATCGGTCAGTCGTTGAGTTTGAACGAGGAGATTTTTTACTTTTTATTGGCTGGTTTTGTGGCACAAATGATTGACGGGGCGTTGGGCATGGCCTACGGCGTTACAGCTACTACTTTTCTGCTCACGCTCGGCGTACCACCTTCGGCAGTAAGTGCAAGCGTGCATAGTTCGGAGATTTTTACGAGTGGCGTATCTGGCTATATGCACCTCAAATTTGGCAATGTCAATAGCAAACTCTTCAAGGCGGTGCTGATTCCAGGGGTGATTGGGGCGGCGTTGGGGGCTTATGTGCTTACTTCGTTGGAACAATACGCGCAATTCATCAAGCCCATTGTGGCGGCTTACACGCTGATATTGGGGGTGTTGATTGTCCAAAAAGCCCTTCGTAAACGAATTGTGAAAAAACAAACCAAAAATGTCGGTTGGCTCGCGCTTTTTGGTGGTACCATGGACTCCATAGGTGGGGGCGGCTGGGGGCCCATTGTCTCGAGTACGCTGATTGCCAACGGACGGCATCCCAAATATACCATTGGCTCGGTCAATTTGGCGGAGTTTTTTGTGTCATTGGCCAGTTCCGTCACTTTTGTGATGTTCATTGGCTTTTCGCATTGGCAAGTCATCGTTGGGCTCATCTTGGGCGGTACGGTGGCAGCACCCATCGCCGCACGACTTTCGCAACGCCTCCCCGTAAAAGCCATGATGATTATGGTCGGAATCGTCGTAATTTTGGTAAGTTTGCGGAATATTTTAACCGTTTTATTATGAACCGCCAAACCAAAGCCATTCGTACCCAAACCCCCAAAACGCAGTACCGCGAGCATAGTACGCCCCTGTTTTTGACTTCGAGTTTTAGTTTTGAATCTGCCGAACAAGGAAAAGCTTTGTTTGACGAAACCGAAGAAGGAAATATTTATAGCCGTTTCTCTAATCCGTCGGTGCAGGAGTTTGTGGACAAAGTGTGTATGCTCGAAAATGCCGAATCAGGCTTGGCCACGGCCACGGGCATGGCGGCGGTGTTTGCCAGTATGGCGGGCGTACTCAAAAGCGGCGACCACATCATCGCTTGTCGGGCGTTGTTTGGGTCGGCACATCAGATTATCACGCAGATTTTGACCAAGTGGGGTGTTACTTATACCTACTTGGATGCTGACGCTACCGAAGCCGACTGGGAAGCTGCCGTACAGCCCAACAGCCGAATGATTTATTTGGAAACGCCTTCAAATCCTGGCCTCGAATTGGTAGATTTGGAAATGATTGGCCGTCTTTGTAAAAAACACGGATTGATTTTTAACGTTGATAACTGCTTCGCTACGCCTATTCTCCAAACACCGACTGATTTTGGGGCGGATTTGGTGATACACTCTGCCACAAAGTTTATGGACGGGCAAGGGCGCGTGTTGGGCGGAGTCGTGGTTGGCAAAGAGGAATACATTGCCCCGATTCGCTTTTTCTGTCGGCATACGGGACCTTCAATGTCGCCTTTCAATGCGTGGACGTTGAGCAAAAGCCTCGAAACGCTCGAACTTCGTATGGAAAAACATTGCCAAAACGCCCTGCGATTGGCGCAGGCGTTGGAAGCACTGCCCGAAGTGGCGAAAGTAAACTACCCTTTTTTGAAAAGTCACGCGCAGTACGAATTGGCAAAAAAACAAATGGCAGCGGGTGGTGCTATTGTCACTATTGAATTGGAAGGTGGTTTTGAGCGCGTGAGCGCTTTTATGGAAGCCTTGCAGATTCCGACGCTTTCGTCCAACTTGGGCGATACGCGCACCATCATCACCAATCCGTTCACAACGACTCACTCCAAACTCAAACCCAACGAAAAAGCCGCACTTGGCATCACTGAAGGCTTGATTCGGATTTCGGTAGGACTTGAAAATATTGACGATTTGATTGAAGACTTTACACAAGCAGCCGTAGTGAGTGCGGGGGTTTTGGCAGTAGAAGTGTAAAATATATGCCCCAAAACCTCGCTCATATCGCCCTTGTAGTAGCTGATTACGACGAAGCCATTGTGTTTTATACTCAAAAATTGGGCTTTACGCTCGTAGAAGATACGCTTTTGAGCGAGACCAAACGCTGGGTGTTAGTCGCACCGTCAGGGTCAGAAAATGGCTGTATGTTGCTCTTGGCCAAAGCCGCCAACGACGAGCAGCGAAGCCGCGTAGGCAATCAAACAGGCGGGCGGGTGTTTTTGTTTTTACATACTGATGATTTTGAACGTGATTACGCTAATTTATTAGCCCAAAACATCAAAATTATACGCCCACCCAGCCAAGAAGAATACGGAACAGTTTGCGTTTTTGAAGATTTATATGGCAATTGGTGGGATTTGATTGAGAAAAAAGAAAAATGAAATCCCGAATAGCACAGACCCAACGATGTTTGGTTTTTGAAGAGGGAATTGGCTCAAAAGCGAAAATTATCAGACCGAATTGGCTCAAAAATAAAATCAATTAGTCCAAATTAGACCAAATCAAGGATTTATATTACCTTCGTGCTTATGAAAGCAAAAGTATATAATTTTGATTTGCAACTAAATTGGCGATTGCTAAACATCATTAGTCAGATAGACCGCTTCGATGCGTCATGGTCTTCCATTGAGAAAAAAGAAAGTGATAACCTCAAATACCTCAAAACCATAGCAACGATTCAAAGCGTTGGGGCGTCCACGAGAATTGAGGGCTCAAAAATGAGCGACTCCGAAGTAGAAGAATTGATGTCTAATATCGGTATTTCTAAAATTGTTGATAGGGATTCACAGGAAGTGGTTGGTTATTTTAACGTTTTAGACCTCATAACGGATGTATTTGATGATATTGATATTACCGTAAATGGCATAAAGAACCTCCATAATACGCTGCTCAAATACAGTCAAAAAGACAAATGGCATAAAGGAGATTTCAAACAACATACCAATGCTGTACAGGCGAGTTTTCCAGATGGTACAAGTCGAATCATCTTTACGACAACAGAACCTGGATATGCCACCGACGATGCAATGAGGTCGCTCGTCAATTGGTACAACCAAGAGAAAATAGTTCATCCCTTAGTTAGAGGTGCAGCCTTTGTGTATGAATTTCTAAGCATACACCCTTTTCAAGACGGAAATGGCAGGTTAAGCCGACTTTTAACAACCCTATTCTTGCTAAAATCTGGTTATAGTTGGATTCAATATGTCAGTTTTGAGCATGAAATTGAACGAAATAAAAAGAATTATTATGGAGTTTTGCGAAGTTGCCAAGCACAAAGACCAAATGAAGATATAACAGAGTGGATTGACTTTTTTCTCGAATCGTTGATAAATGTACAACACAAATTACAAAAAAAATTAGAATCAACGGAACAAGCGAATATACTTTCACCGAAAGAAAAATCGGTATTTGTTTATATAAATGAGCATCCTCAATGCAAATCAAAAGACATTTCAACAGCGTTGGGAATATCCAAATCCACGGTCAAGAGAATATTAGCAGATTTAATGACTCAAAACCTTATTGCCCAATACGGGAAAGGAGCAGGAATTTATTACACTACTTTGTAGTATCCAAAGGTTGATTTTTATGAAATACATCGTCGTAGTTGCTGCATTTTTATTCACCTTTTCAGCCCAAGCCCAAAAGCCCTTTGGCGATAGATGCGTGGGTGTTTGGACTGGAATGATGTACATCCAAAGTGCGGGCATACTGCGCGATAGCGTGGAAGTAAAACTCACCGTGGCCGCCAAAGAAGCCAATGCGTGGACGTGGAAAATGGAGTACCTGTCGGCCAAAATGCCCATGACCAAAGACTACGTGCTGCGCCTCAAAGATGCTGCCAAAAACTTTTACGTCACCGACGAAGGTGGAGGCTTAGAGCTGAACGACTATCTTTTTGGCGATAAATTGTACTGTGTGTTTGAAACGGGCGGCTACCTGCTCACTTCTACCTACGAATTGCGCGGAAATGAACTGATTTTTGAGGTGACATCGGGCAAAAAACTGGATGCCACACACCCACAAGTGTCCAACTTTTCGGTAGGGACGTTGCAACGAGTGATTTTAAAAAGAAAATAGTTTTTAAAACAACAAATTCGATAGAATAAAATGAATTTAGTTCAATCTCATACAACTGTTTCGCTGTTAGAAGAACTTCGTGGCAAAACCGAAATAGCATCACTTCGGCTATTGGCCGAGTTTTTTCCCAACGAAGTGGCTTTTTCGAGCAGTTTGGGCTACGAAGATCAAGTCATTACCGATTTTATTTTGGCCAATGACCTGCCCATCAGGATTTTTACGCTCGATACAGGAAGGCTTTTTGAGGAAACCTATAAAACCCTCCAACGCACTAATAACCGCTACGATACCAAACTTGAAGTGATTTTTCCGAAACACGAAGCTGTCGAAAAACTATTGAACGAAAAAGGCCCATACAGTTTTTATGAATCGGTCGAAAACCGCAAAGAATGCTGTTTTATTCGCAAAGTCGAGCCGCTCAATCGGGCTTTAGTGGGAGTGAAAGTGTGGGTAACGGGCATCCGTGCCGAGCAATCGAACAACCGCCAAAGCATGGAGCGTGTTGAATGGGACGAAGCACACGGTTTGTTCAAATTTCACCCACTGCTGGATTGGGATTTTGAGCAAGTAAAAGCCTACGTCAAAACCCACAATATTCCCTACAACCCGCTGCATGACAAGGGCTTTGTGAGCATCGGTTGTGCGCCCTGCACCCGCGCTATCCGCGAGGGCGAAGACTTCCGCGCGGGCCGCTGGTGGTGGGAAGATGAGAGCAAGAAGGAGTGTGGGTTGCATAGCCCCCAACCCGCAGCGGCGGACCGCCCCGAAGGTGGTTTAAATACCGAGGCTTAAATCCAGTTTCTAAGGAAATATAAAATGAATTTTTTGAATTAAAATATGATATTTAAAGAACAAAAAAAAGCCCCCATCGGGGACGGTCTGCCGCGCGGTTTGGGGGCTTTGGATTACCTCGAAGCCGAAGCCATCTATATCATGCGCGAAGTGGCAGGGCAGTTTGAACGGCCTGCGTTGCTGTTTTCGGGCGGCAAAGACTCCATTACACTCGTGCGGCTGGCCCAAAAAGCCTTTGCCCCAGGTAAAATTCCTTTTCCGTTGGTGCATATTGATACAGGTCACAATTTCCCCGAAGCCATCGAATACCGCGATTGGCTCGCCAACGAAGTGGGCGCCAAACTCATTGTGCGTCAGGTAGAAGATACCATCAAAGCCAAAGGACTCAAAGAACCTACGGGCAAAAACGCCAGTCGGAATTGGCTACAAACCTACACTTTGCTCGATACCATCGAGGAATTTGAGTTTGATGCTTGCATTGGTGGCGCCCGCCGCGACGAAGAAAAAGCCCGCGCCAAAGAGCGTATTTTTTCGTTTCGTGATGAGTTTGGACAATGGGACCCAAAGCGTCAGCGGCCCGAACTGTGGAATTTGTTCAACGGTAAAATCAGCAAAGGCGAAAACGTGCGTTGTTTTCCGATTTCCAACTGGACAGAGCTGGACGTGTGGTCGTACATTGAACGTGAAGGGATTCCGTTGCCGAGCATTTATTTCTCCCACGAGCGCGAGATGATTTTGCGCGACGGCAACTTGCTCGCCAATGCCGATTTTATTTTTAAAGACGACACCGACCAAATCGTAACCAAAACCGTGCGTTTCCGCACCGTGGGCGACATGACCTGTACCGCCGCCGTAGAGTCAGAGGCCGATACCATAGAAAAAGTAGTGGCCGAAATCAAAGCCACGCGCATCAGCGAGCGCGGCGAAACCCGCATAGATGACCAACAAACCGAAGCGGCGATGGAAGACAGGAAAAAGGGAGGGTATTTTTAGAGGGTCGAGGGTCGAGAGCAAAGTGTCGAATTATTGATATTCTCTCTGGTTAGTATTCCCGAATCGAGTGGCGGACCGTCCCAGATGGGAGATTCTCGAATCGCAACGAAGCCCATCCAATCAGTAAATTCAAATGACACCCATTGAAAAACATATATTGAATTTCGTTTTTAACCGAGAGAAAAAGGGAGTGATAAATAATTTTAAATACATCCATGATAGGGGAAGTAGAGATTTTGATGGTTCGTTTGAAGATTTTATGGAAAACTCCCTGGCGGCATATCTGAGTTTATGTGAGGATGGTTTTTTTGAAAAAAAGCAGGTAGAAGATGAGTATATGCCTCGAATCTTTTTGACCGATAAAGCCAAAGAGTATTTACAAAATGAATAGTCTTAACTTGCATGGAGAACCGTCTCGACCCAGGATTTGCAAATATGAAACTCGCTATTGATAAGCAAATAAATCTTGAAGTGTAACACAAACTGATTTTGAAGTGACCGTGTCTAAAACACCTATTTTTTTGACCAAACGTACTTTGTCCACCGACCTGATTTGGTCGAGCGCAACTTGGCCTGCTTTGGCCTCAAAAACACAGTCCACGCGGGTAGGATATGCCTTGCGCGTGCTGGTCAAAGCCGCTACTGTTACGGTGTTGAGAAATTTGTTAGACTCATTGGGCGAAATCACCACGCAAGGGCGCGTTTTAGAAATCTCACTTCCCAGCGTAGGGTCAAGGTTTACGAGCCAAACGTCAAATCGCAGTACTACCATGTCCAATCGTCGTTGGTTTCAAAATCATTGGAAAAACCTTCTAAAAGCGCATTTTCGGGCTTTTCGTTTGCCGCAAAAGCTGCTTGGAAACGACTCTCCCAATCTTGACGGGGCAATTTGGACAAAGGTTTTATCAGTAACCCATCTGCTTCGGCTTTTAGCTCAACCTCTGCGCCAAACTGATATTGTTCCAAAAAGGTTTTGCTTATCAAAATCCCTTGTGAATTGCCAATCTTGACTAAGCGTGTTTTCATAAAAAAGAAAAATTTGTTAGTACAAAGTTATAACATTTTATTTAGAAATAATACATGATTTTTCCACAAACAAAAGTAACACTTGCTTCCCCATCGGGGCGGTCCGCCGATGCGGGTGGGGGGCCAGACATCCTCAGATTCATCACCGCAGGCTCCGTGGACGACGGCAAAAGCACCCTCATCGGACGCTTGCTTTATGATACCAAAAACATCTTGGTCGACCAGTTGGAGGCCGTAGAACGCGCCAGCAAAACCAAAGGCGACGGCGAGCGCGGCGGCGCACCGATAGACCTTGCGCTCCTCACCGACGGCCTCCGCTCGGAGCGCGAGCAGGGCATCACGATTGACGTAGCCTACAAATATTTTCAGACCGACAAGCGCAAGTTTATCAGCATAGACGCGCCGGGCCACATTCAGTACACCCGCAACATGGTAACGGGCGCGTCCAACGCCGACTTGGCCATTATCCTCGTTGACGCGCGGCAGGGCGTGATTGAGCAAACCCGCCGCCACTCGCTCATTGCCAGCCTGTTGGGTATTCCCCATATCGTGGTGGCCATCAACAAGATGGATTTGGTTAATTTCTCCGAAGATACGTTCTTGAAAATTGCGCAAGAATATCAGCAGTTAGCCCAAAAACTCGGCATCAAAGACCTGACTATTATCCCCGTAAGTGCATTAAACGGCGACAATATCGTGGACAAATCTGACAATATGCCCTGGTACACGGGTGAAGTTTTGTTGCACTATTTGGAAACCGTCAACGTCCAAAATGACTACAATTTGACCCATCCACGCTTTATGGTGCAGTACGTGCTGCGCCCCCAAACCGAAGAATTGCACGACTATCGCGGCTACGCGGGCAAAGTTCAAAGCGGCATTTTTCGTGTGGGCGATGCCATTACGGTGCTACCTTCGGAACAAACTTCTAAAATCGCCAAAATAGAGCAGTATGGCCAAGAAATCGAAGAAGCCAGCGCGGGGATGTCGGTCACGATACTGCTCGAAACCGACGTGGACATCAGCCGTGGCGATTTGTTGGCGAAATCAGACGCGCTGCCCACGTTGAGCCAAGACGTGGAGGCGACTATCTGCTGGATGGACGACCGCAAAGAACTCAAAATAGGGAGCAAATACACTCTCCAACACGGCACTCATCGGGTACGTTGCTCGGTGCGGGGCATCGAATACCGCATTGACGTAAACAATTACGAAGAAATAGAGGGCGTAGAAAGCCTCAAACTCAACGATATTGCCAAAGTGAGCCTTCGTACTGCCAAACCCCTTGCCTACGATGCCTATTTGGAAAACCGCACCAACGGGGCCGCGATTTTGATAGACGAGACTTCTAACGTGACCGTGGGGGCGTGTATGATGGAAGGGTAAAATCTGTTTTGGCGCAAACTATCGCCCCCAAACTCTCAGTCAATCAGCTTGATTTTGATGGCTGTTTTGCCATCTTCTCTGACTTCAAAGGCACACTCCCTAAACGACGGCCCTCTAAAAATCGGGCGGTAGTTATTGCTAAATCCGTAGGGTTCTTTGGGATAGCCCACAAAATTGCGGTCAAGTTTCACGTTGTCGTTGAGATCATGATAAAGAGCAAGTGCATACTGCCCCGGTGGTAGGTTCATCACCGTCCATTGTGATTTTGTGTCACGAACAGCGACCATTTGGCCGTAGTCGGGTTTGGTGTAAGTACTACCAAACGTACTGTTGGCTTTAAAAACTCCGATGCGTACTGTTCCTTTTGGTTTTTGGATATTGGAGATTTCGATGGTGAGTTTAGTGTCTTCTTTTGGGGCAAAACAAGCAATGAAGATACTCAGAAGCAATGACTGCATAAATAAATAGGTCAAAAAAGTGAATGTTGTACTGCTAACGATTGTTTAGGCGGATTGTTTCTTCAATCCAAATTTTTCTGCGTTAAATATAATACATTTCGTGCGTAAATGCCTATTATTGCAACTTTCATCATTAACACTTGACCTAACATGACCAAACAAAAACCCAACCTTACCTTTTGGCAAATCTGGAACATGAGTTTTGGATTTTTGGGCATTCAGTACGGCTTCGGCTTGCAGCAGGCCAACATGAGTCCTATCTATCGCTACCTCGGTGCCGACGAAGCCTCTATCCCTGGCCTTTGGCTCGCTGGTCCGCTCACAGGATTACTTCTACAGCCCATCATCGGGGCAGTGTCAGACCGTAGTTGGTCTCCTACTTGGGGGCGACGCAAACCTTTTATTTTAGTGGGGGCGTTGCTTGGCAGTATCGCTATGATACTGATGCCCAACTCGTCTTACATCTGGATGGCCGCAGGCTTGATGTGGATGCTCGACGCTGGTCTCAACTCTGCCATGGAACCGTTCAGGGCGTTTGTGGGTGATATGCTCAACGAAAAACAACGCCCGCTGGGGTTTGCTGTACAATCTTTTATGGTGGGTTTTGGTCAAACCCTTGCCAATTTGATGCCTTATATATTACCTATTTTGGGGGTTTCGATGGTAATGTCTGACAACCAACTAGCCAACGGAATTCCTAACTCAGTACGTTATCCTTTTTACATCGGAGCAGCCTCTATTCTCATCACAGTCATCTGGACGATGCGTACTACCAATGAGTACCCCCCCGAAAACGACGACTACAAAAAGCCGCATGTATTTTCAGAAGAAGAAAAAAAATCCATTTCGTTTTGGCATCTTTCGTTGGCCGTTGGCGCAGCTATTTTGGCTTTTGGATTTGCGTATTTTTCGGGGGACATTGCCAACGGACTCAAATGGGGCTTTGGTGTACTGGCGGGCGGATATTTGGTTTTGATGTTGCCTGTTTTCAAAGAAATTTTAGCCTCGCTTTCTTCGATGCCTACTGTAATGCGTCAATTGTGGTGGGTGAAGTTTTTTACTTGGTACGGTCTGCCGCTTATGTGGCAGTATCTGTCGTTGGCAGCCGCCAAATACGCCTTCAACGCCCCTGATGCTACTTCCAATCCTGCGGGTTTTGAAGAAGGTACGAAGTGGGGAGGATTGTGTTTTGCTATGTTTAGTGTTTCGTGTGCCGTCGTTTCTTTTTTTATTCCTCGCATTGCCAAAGCCGTCGGTAGCAACCGCGCTACCCACGCTATTTTCTTGTGTATAGGTGCTTGCGGATTCTTTTTGACGCTTTTGTCTAATGATAAAATGACCTATCTCATCGGTATGACCATCATTGGATTTATGTGGGGTTCTATTATGTCTATGCCCTATTTGATGTTGTCGGCGGCTGTACCTAAAGAAAAAATGGGCGTTTACATGGGCATTTTCAATGGCTTCATCTGTGTACCGCAATTTATAGGAATGCTCACTGTGCCACTGTTTTATAAAACTATTTTGGGCGACGACCCCCGCAATGCACTCGTACTCGCAGGTATCTGTATGATATGCGCCGCCGCCTCTTGTTTCTTGGTCAAAGAAAAAAATTGACAGAAAAACGGAACAAGGAACATGGAAATATGAACTGGGGTGGTTCCGCAACGGCGGACTGTGCCACTGCAACGCCCGCGCGAAATGGAACATGGAAAACGGAAATAACCAATAACGGATAACTCAGCCCCAATGCAAACAGCCAAAATCTTAATTGTGGACGACGACGTGGACGTACTCAGTGCCGCTAAGTTGTTGTTAAAGCGTCATTTTTCGCAAGTTGATATTGAAAAAAATCCCCAACGGATTCCCTTTTTGGTGACCAACGGCGACTATGACGCTATCTTGCTCGACATGAACTTCACGCGCGACGTGAGCAGTGGCAATGAAGGTTTTGAATGGCTCGACCGTATTTTGGACATAGACCCCAACGCCGTCGTGGTGCTTTTTACGGCTTACGGCGACGTAGAAATGGCCGTGCGGGCCATCAAATCAGGGGCTATGGATTTTGTTTTGAAACCTTGGGCCAACGACCACCTGCTCGCTACCATGCAAGCCGCCGTGC
>JALOLW010000420.1 GCA_025455795.1 Spirosomataceae bacterium | reverse complement strand
AGGTGACGCCACGGTCCGTTGACCGCTTGTGGGCGAGCCCACGCTCACCCGCGCCGATCTCCACTTCGACAAGGACATGCATCGTTCCGCTTGCATCCATCACCACATACGGCTGACGTTGGAGGATCGCCGCACCGAACGGCGCTGTATCCACCGGCATAGGTGTTGAGAACGACAAGCCGTTGTTCTCGGACACGGACACCATGTAGTGCGCCTGCTGTCCGCGACGTTCCGCATACGTGAGCACGAGTGTGCCGTTCGGCGCTGTCGTGAGCTTCGGCACATGACGACCGTTCGGCGATGGCTCCGGAAACAAAGAAAATCGGGACTTTCCTTTAGAAACAGGCAAGCCATTGAGCTCCCAACGAAGTGGGAACAACAGCATGAGCAGCAAGGGAAAAACCCGAATCATCACTGCGAAGATACACGATTCCAATAGTCATTCCGCCCCTTCCATCATCAACAATTTGGCTACTTTTGCCGTACCTAACGCTTCGGCTGCTTGCGAGATAGGAATACCGCCCATGCTGTGTCCTACCAAAATCACTTCTCCCGATTGAGCATTAGCTACCTCTACAATTTTTTTGGTGTAGTCACTAAGCCCTACGTTGACAATGGGGGTTTTGTCGGCACCATGACCAGGCAGGTCTATCGCCAACACTTTGTGCCCTTTGGCTTCGAGTAGCGGCGTAACGTACTTCCACGCCCAAGCGCCGTGCCAAGCTCCATGTACGAGGATGTAGGTGTTTTTTGGCATAACGTCATCATTTTTACAATTTGTAAGAAACAACCCACCCAATAACAAGTAGGCAAGCTGAAAACAGTAATTTTTCATGTTCGTGAATAGTTTAGTGTATGATTAAAATAACATCACAAAACTACTTTGACGCTCAAAAAATCATTGGTAAAAAAGGGACATTTTAACGGTTTTTATAGACCTCGTCAGCTATGCCCAGTGTGCGCTCAGGCGAGCGGCTTTCAAGCAAGTGAAACTCCACGGGCGTTTGGGCAGTAAATTCTAAATAGTCTTTGGAAAGATGTTGGTAGTCGTAATAGCCCGTTTGGATAGCCACTGTGAGCCAATCCAACTGCGGCCTTCGGTTTCGGAGGTGGTGGGCTTGCATAAACCGTACAATACGGGCATAATGGTGTGGCATGACACCCACCTGCGTCGAAAAATTTCGCCGAAATTGTTTGATACTCAAACAAGCAGCATCTGCCAGCCAATCAAGTGAGACATTGCCTCCCGATGTTAGTATTGCTTGACTCACTATATCAAGTCTATCTGTTTGTGCATTTAGTTTTCTGATTAGACCTATCACAAAATCATTTGCTAAACAAAGCATGCGCTCATAGTCGTCTGCCGATTCTTGTAATTGTTCATATAATTGCTTGATCTCTTTTGGAAAAACTGATTCGCCGTCTAACGACTCATTTACGAGGTCCACGGCAGGTATTTTGAAGAATTTATACAGTGCCGTTGGCTGAAAGACTATCTGGAAATTCAAAAAATCTTGTGCAGGAAAGCGGGTAACAACCTTAGTCTGTTGTCCTACGAGTTCAATGCGGGGGCAAGTTGATTTTTGTGTTTCTCCTAAAAATTGGATACAGTCGGGATATTTCAAAAAAAACATCAAGCAATTTTCAGGACGCGGTGCAAAAGCCTTAAAAGGAAGCGATTGATTTTTGTCAAAGACAAACCGCACCACTCGATACATTTGAACATATTGACGCAAGGCAATAGATGGAAGAAAATCCTTGATAATCATCGTTTTAAAGTTTTTTATAGTGAAGGCAAATGATGAATAGGCTGAGTGTTTTTTTTATGGAAGATACCCGAAAGTTCCATATTCATGGGTAAAAACAAGCCGCTCCTGCTGCCGTAAAAACGACAAAAAAATAGGATACGAAGCGGTTTTTTTGCCCATGATTGCTGATATTTAATCATACAAAGGTAGTTTTTACAAATGAGTGTTCACTCACGGGAAACCGTGATTTTTGACTATTCAATACCCGTAGAAATACGTGTACTGAATTCGTTTGGAGTTGTCCGTGCGGTATGAACGATTGAGGGAATGTTTTTTGTGAATCGTTATACGCCAAGCCGAAGGTTTTATTAGCTACACTCAAAAAAAATGCGGTTTCCCTCAACCAATCGGCAGTTCACTCAAAAAAGTTGGTAGTTTGTGTCTTCTATTTCCTAATTTGCGTCATATGAATAACAGAGAAACAAATAAAATGAAGATTGTTAGACGGTTAGGGCTAAAAACCATGCCTCGTTACCTCTGTATTTTATTCATCCGCCTCGGCGTACCGATTCACCTTTCATCACTCCTCACTTTCGCCCAAACCCCCGTCGTCATCCATGGTAAACCTGACTGGACTGAGGGCAGAGACATTGGCGCACAAGTATTTTTTTACGAAGACAAGGCCCGCACGCCGCTCACGTTGGCGCAAGTGCAGCAAAAAATCAAAACGTTCAGACCCTACCTCGAAAAACGCAACGAGCGCACCACCGAATCTGACCTAACGGTGATGCGGACGTGGCTCACCTTTAAAGTTCAGAATACGCACCCCACCGACACCGCCCAAATGGTGTATTGGTTTGGCGCACATGCCCGCGGGTTTTTGTACCAAGAAAATACGCTGGTGTTCAGGGGAGGTTTGCGGCATTTTTCCAAAGGCTACATTCCTTACGTCAATTTTTTAGAGTTTGATGTGCCGCCCAGTGGTACTTTTACTTATTGGCTGCAAGTGGTTGATTATGAAATGAGTCCGATGCCCATCATGGCTCAAATCCACACGCGCCACAGTGCCACGCGCATGTTTGCCATCAACGAAAATAGCTACCGATTGCTATTTTTTATCATGAGTATATTGGTAGGCTGTTTGTTGTTTATGACGCTCTACTCTCTCTATCATTTTTGGCTCACTCGCGACCGGGCCTTTGGCTATTACACGCTCTACGTGGCTTCGGCTTTGGTAGTGACGTGGTTGGGCGTAGAGGGTCGCTTCCAGATGTTTTACCTCACCCGCTGGTTTCAGTTTGTGGGCGACAGTGAAAAGGGCTTTGAAGTCATCAGTTTTAGTTTTATCGTGCCTATTTTTTACATTTTGTTTGTTTCCAAAATCGCCGAAATACCCCAAAACTTCCCGCGCATTTGGCTGGTTTTGAAGGTATTTTTGGGAATTTTGATAGCGCAGCAGTTGCTGGCCATGTACCAAGCCTACACCCGCGACTATTTTTATTCCAACACTTACTATCTTAACAAAAACACCGTGGCGTTGGTGGCTACATTGCTGCTTTTATACGCCACTTTGCGCAGCCGCACGCCCATCAAAGCATATTTGATTGTGGGCATTACGTGTTTTGTGACGTTGGTATTTTTGCCGCTGTTTTTCAATTTCTTCTTGCCTACCCTCTCCGACCGTCCTGATATTGAGGCCGTTATCAACCTTACCATGTTTTGGGTTTTCTTAGGTCTCACGCTCGAATCCATCTGTTTTGCGTTTGCGCTGGCGTACCGTGGGCGGCTGGTCGAAATCGAAAACAAACAAATGCAACAACGTTACGCCGAGCAGTTGGAGCGGCAGTTGGCATTCAGAACCAAAGAGATTCAAGCCCAAGACAAACTCCTCGAAGAGCAGCGCGTGCGACAGTTGGAAAGCAATTTTGAACAGCGCATTGCTGAAACCGAAATGACCGCTTTACGGGCGCAGATGAACCCGCACTTTATCTTCAACTGCCTCAATTCCATTAAGTTATACACCCTCGAAAACGATGCCGTAGCCGCCTCCGAGTTTCTGACC
>JALOLW010000419.1 GCA_025455795.1 Spirosomataceae bacterium | reverse complement strand
TGGCCGAACTCGAAGTGGCTCACCAAAACCTCACCGAGATTGAGTTTGTGGACACTATGCACGAGCGCAAAGCCAAGATGGTACTGCTTTCGGATGGTGTTATCAACCTCCCCGGTGGCTATGGCACGCTCGACGAGATGTTTGAAATATTGGCCTGGGCGCAGCTCAAAATCTTCCACGGGCCTATCGGTCTCTTAAATTACAATGGCTTCTACGACCACCTCTTGGCGCATTTGGAAGTGATGGTGGAGGAGGGTTTTCTCAAATCTGAAAACCGCGACCTCCTCATCGTGGCCGACAACATCGAAACGCTTTTGGACAAAATGCTGGCGTACAAACGCACCGAAAACCCCCTCGAATTGAAGAATATTCAGCAAAGAAGCGTTTAGGGTTGAGAAGTTTGGCGGGGCGACTTGCCTGCAACTAACTTTGTTGTCTTTTAAAACTACAAAACAGAAAGTTCTGCGTTGTGTTGAATGGGGTAGTGTGGTCTTCCATCAAACAGCGAATTTTATCAAACCCATTTTTGAGCTCTTCTGTTAAAGTTGCTTCTGTGTATTGTTTTATAGGAAGGCCACTACATTTTGTTGGTCCGTTTTCTGAGAAAGTTCCAATGGTCATAAAACCATTGATGGATTTTCTTGCGACACTCATGTATTGTTCAACTTGGTCGGCGGTTGTTAAAAAATGAAAGGTTGCTCTATCATGCCAAATGTCGAATGTCGCCTTTGGTTCATATTCAGTGATGTCGCTCACAACCCAATTTACCTTTTTGGCTTTACGGCCCAAACGACTTTTGGCTTTATCGAGTGCTTTGGCTGAAATATCTAAAACCGTTATGTTTTCATATCCATTGTCAAGCAAATAATCAACAAGTTTGCTATCGCCACCGCCAATGTCAATGATTTTTGCCGTCTTTTTCGCACCAAATGACGCGATGAAGTCGAGGGAAGTTTTTGGAACTTCTTGCGTCCAGCTTACTTGGTCTGGATTTTTGGTTTCATATACTGTTTCCCAATGGGTTTTTTGATTGGTATTGTCCATTTGCGGCTCTTTTAAAGTTTTTCACACTTTCATGCAACAGCGAGCTTAATCGTTGCTTCTTCTGCCGAGGAGCAAGCTGGCGTAGTAAAGCAAGTTGGCCATCGCCCCAGCAGCAGCCACTACGTAAGTGAGAGCGGCCCATTTGAGGGCATCTTTGGCCATGTCGTGTTCGTTGCGATTGACCACGCCGCGCTGCTCTACCCAAGCCAACGCCCGCTTGCTCGCGTCAAATTCTACGGGCAAAGTGAGCAGGGCAAAACCTGCCAAGACGACGTTGGCGGCCACAATGACCATCAAAATAATTCCGCCAAACGAACTTCCCTGCAACATCGAATAGCCAAAGCCCATGAACAAGAACATGTTGGCGTAGTTCATCAAGTTGGCCGCGACATTGACGGCGGGCACCATGGCCGAGCGCATTTTGAGCGCGCCGTAGGCAGTGGCGTGCTGCACGGCGTGGCCTACCTCGTGGGCAGCTACGGCGGCGGCGGCTACGCTGCGCCCGTTGAATACGTCATAGCTGAGATTGACGGTTTTCTCGGCGGGGTTATAGTGATCGGTGAGTTGGCCGTCCACCTGCGTGATGCGTACATCGTAGATGCCGTTGTCGCGGAGCATTTTGTCGGCGATTTCGGCGCCGCTGAGGCCGTTCATAAGGCCAATCTGCGAATATTCGGTGAATTTACTCTTCAAACGCCACTGGACAAACATCCCAATGACCATAAAAACGAGTCCGATTACGATAATTCCTCCCATTGTTTTGTTGGTTTTGGTTACAGTGCCTTTATTTTTTGTATCAACGAAGTAGTAGAATAACCTTTCACGAGCGGAATGGTTTTGACTACGCCGCCTCTACTAACGACAAAATCTGCGCCAACGATATTTTCTACTGTATAATCGTCGCCTTTGACCAAAATATCAGGACAAATTGTCTGAATCAGCTCTAAGGGCGTGGGTTCGTCAAACAAAATGACAGTATCCACAAACCCAAACGCGGCCATCATGCGGGCGCGGGCGTACTCGTTCACAACGGGGCGCGTGGGACCTTTGAGGCGGTTTACCGAAGCGTCGGTGTTGAGGCCCAAAACGAGCTTGTCGCCGAGGGCGCGGGCTTTTTCCAAATAATCTATATGCCCCAAGTGTACAATGTCAAAGCAACCGTTGGTGAAAACGACTTTCTGGCCTTCGTTGTGCCATTGTTGCACGATTTGCGCGGCTTCTTCGCGGGTATGGATTTTGGAGGCAGTCACTTTTTGAGAATGATTGGATGGTGGAATGATTGGATGGTGGAATTGGTGAAAAGTCAAAGATATTCATTCAGGCATTCACTCATTCATTCACTCATCATCGAGTCCTGCGTTGGATGAAAAGAACGGCTACAAAAGCGGCGGCACCTACAAAAAGTGTGAGTACCAACTGAATACCGTGGATAAATGTGGCCAACAAAATACCCGATTGCTGCGTCAGTCCGTACAAGACCATCACACTGCCCACGAGCAAATGATACGCCCCGATGCCTCCTTGCGTGGGTGCGGTCATGCCAATCGCCCCGACGACGAGCAGCGTAAGCCCCGCCAAAGCGGAGAGTTGGGAGGTTTCGGGGGTGGCAAAAAACAACACGTAAGACATCAGATAGTACATGGCCCAAATCAGCAGCGTGTGGAAAACAAACAGCCACGGGCGGCGAAGTTTGCGAATACTCAACAGGCCGTCGAGTAAGCCTACCCCAAAGTCCCACACTTTCTTGACGAGGGCATTTTGGAGTAGTTTTTCGCGGGTATTTTTGTTGAAAATCAGATACAAAACGGCGATTCCGCCGAGCAACCCCACGCCCACAATGCCGTACAAAAGGTAGTTGGGGCCACTTTGGGCGTTGCCTTGTAATTTGGAAACAAAAAAATCAGTGAAAAACTGACTCAAACGGTCAAATTCGAGCAGAAAATTGAGGCCAATCAGCACCAAAAGTGTAATCACATCAAATACGCGCTCGGCCACGACTGTCCCAAACGATTTTTCAAAAGGTACATCATCGGTTTTTTGGAGCGTACCGCAGCGCGTCACTTCGCCCATGCGCGGGATGATGTAGTTGGCAAAATAGCCCGTCCAGACGGCCAGGTTGGCATTGAGAAAAGAGGGCTTGTAGCCGAGTGGCTCCATGAGCATGCACCAGCGATAGGCGCGGCTCGCGTGCGCCACAAACGTCAGCGCCACCGACGCCCACACCCAAGTATAATCGGCTTTTTTGAACTGTTCAAAAAGCTCATTGAGTGGAATATCTTTGAAGGCATACCAAATCAACAAGCCTGCCACTCCCAAAAAGAGGGCGTATTTTAAGGTATTTTTCATGGAGTGGTTTTATTGAACAAGGCGGTTGTTTTCGTCGGGAAAAACCACTTTGGGTTCGTAGTTTTTGGCTTCTTCTTGGGTCATCAGGCCGTACGAAATGATGATGACGATGTCGCCTACTTCGGCTTTGCGGGCAGCGGCACCGTTGAGGCAGACAATCCCCGACCCCCGCTCTCCTGCAATGGTGTAGGTGATGAGCCGCTCGCCGTTGTTGTTATTGACTACGTGGACTTGCTCGTTGGGCAAAATACCCGCCGCATCCAGCAAATCCTCGTCAATCGTGATGCTTCCTACGTAATTCAATTCAGCTTGTGTGACTTTGACACGGTGAATTTTCGATTTGAAGATGGTGACAAACATGGTTAAAAATTGATGAATAATGAGGCTAAAACGACGACAAAGGTACGCAAATTGTTTGGTTCTCCGAGTGGTCAGCGGG
>JALOLW010000418.1 GCA_025455795.1 Spirosomataceae bacterium | reverse complement strand
TTGAAGGTCTTGGTGTTTTGTGCCGATAAGCCGTTGACTACTAACAACGCGCCTATCAAAATTGAGGTAGTTTTCATGGATTGTATTTGAGAATGAGTGATTTGTGATTGAGTGAATAGCCCCCATCCCCCGATGGGGGCTTTAAGATTTGTTTGAATTTTCTATACTACTGTCTTCCCACTACTCCGTCAGCATGGCGAGTTCGCTGGCACTGTTGCGGGCAAGGAGGCGCACGCCTTCGTCGGTTTTTTCGTCTTTTTGTAATTTGTCAAAAACAGGCAGGCTTTCTCGTACCCGCATCCGCACCAAAGACTCGATGAGCGCGGTTTGTTCGAGTGGCTCGTCGGTTTTTTCGAGTTGTGCCACGAGCGAGGTGCGTACTTGGGTTTCTTGTCTAAACCTTTCGAGGGTTTCGATGGTCGAAAGGCGAACGTTGAGGCTTTCGTCGCTGCGTAGTGTTTTTATAAGTGCTTCTATGACAGCGGGTTTGGGTTGTTCGAGCGTGGCTACGTAGTTGATGCCTTTCAATCTTTCGGAAGCCGATTGGTCTTTGAGCAGTCCCAAAATCACCAGTTCCTGCGTCATTTTCATCTCCCGTCGCAGCGATGCTATTTCCTGCATCATGTTGGCAGGAGCGGTGTTTGGGGTAGCAATATTTTCTGTCAATTCTTTTGGTATTGTTACTTCTTTGACGGCTGTAACGGGCGCAGAAGCCTCATTTTGGGCAACGACGTTGCGATATTCTACCTGTACGGGTGCCGTCTGACGGCCCATCCAAAACGCTACGCCAATCCCCGCCACGGCGGCGGCATAGCGAGCATAATAAGAGAGATTGGTAAACTTGGTTTTTTGAATGGCAACAAATGGCTGTGAGGGTGTTTTTTCTTTGAGTTTCTTCTCTCCTTCCAATGCCTTATAAAAAGCCGTGTCCATAGCTGTATCAGGCTCTTTTTCAGTACTTTGGAGTGTTTGCCATATCGAGCGCAGTTCTTCCACTTCCTGTCGAAGGGTAGGGTCGGCGAGGAGCTGTTGTTCAAACACCGACATTTCAGCGTCGGTGAGTTGGCCCAGCAAATAATCGGTGATGATATCTTCTTTCATTTTATTGATTGTCAATTTTTAGGTACAAATCGCGGAGTTTTTGGATGGCTCTGAATACCCGCACTTTTACGTTGGGTACGGAGAGGTCGAGTACTGCGCCGATTTGCTCGTAACTCATATTCTGAAACCTGCTCAGTATCAGTACTTCGCGGTACACATCGGGTAGTTGGCCCAGGGCGCGGTGCAAGTATTGATACTGCTGCTCGGTGTCGTCGTAAGACTCGCCAAAATCGGGGATTTCGGTGAGGTCGGTCGAAATCGGATTTTGTTTTAAGAAATCATGGAACACATTGCGAGCCACTTCAAACACCCACGTCTTAAACACGGCCCCTTCCCGATATGTATGCCGATAGCGCAACACCCGCAGGAATACCTGCTGCGTGAGATCTTTGGCGTTTTCGCGGTCGGGATGCCGATACAAGAAGAAATTGAGCAAAGTTTTTTTGTAACGCTCGTACAATATCGCTGCTTTGTCCAAATCTCCCTGGCTGACGGCATACATGGCCTGTTCGTCGGTCATATAGCTGTGTTGGGTTTTCTGTGAGAGATTACTACGAAAGAGAAGAAAGGTTACAGAAAAAACAAAAAAAATACGATTTAGATAGTTAGTAGCTTGTAAAAAACCAAAAAAACCACGAATACACCGAAATTTATTCGGGTATTCGTGGTCCTAAAAACAGGCGTTGGCGACTGTCCTTATGCGTATTTTTTCCAAGCGCCCAAAATCGCGCCCATTGCCGTACAGCTCACCGCGCTAAAACCCGCATTGAGGATGGAGAGGCCGATGGGCTTCATTTCGTAGGCGTTGTTGGTGAAGATATTGCCTCCTACCAAAAACGCCCCAATCAACGCCCCCGTCATCGCGCCCGTTTGGAGGGTGCTGATGTTCATGGACTTGAAAAGGAGCGCCATTGCATAAGCCCCCAACACGTAGGTGATGAAGCTAATCGCCATTGCTGACATATCCCCGCCTCCAGATTGGATTTTTTCTTCGGTGAGACCCGTCAGTTCCATCCAAGGGCCGGACATGGACACGTACCAAATAGCACCGAGGATAAAAGTGGCTACTGCGGCTGCCAAAACGGCCAAGTAGTTGATTTGTAATGATTTCATTGTAGTAGTTGGTTAGGTTGAACAAAAAAGTTTAACGGTACGAAGGTCATCATTTTGACGTAAACAACAAAAAATGAAGGTGTTTTCATGGCTGATTTCTTTTTGATTGTTATGCAAAATTAGGGGGTGATAGTGACAACAGTATGTCAGTAGGCGCAAATTTGGGGGAATGAATGAGGTTTGGTAGAGCAATAAAATCCAAAAAAATAAAAAAATATTTCTAATCCGTGTAAGGAACATTGCCTTTGGTTTTGTCTTTTGTGAGAGAACGACCTCTACCCACTCAAATGACAAACTCCATAAACCCGCAACGTGCAGAAACCGAAAGCGACGAGAAACCGCTTTTGGGAGCAGCTATTCCTGCCAAAATCATAGCGTGGGACGATGAGCATCAGGTGCGTCAGTCGTTCAAAACCAATCCGCAAGAGGGCATTGCTCAACTTTACCAACGCTACTACCAGCCACTCTGTACCCACGCCGTCAAGTTTGTAAGCTCGCGCGAAGTGGCCGAAGACATCGTATCCGACATCTTTTTTCAGTTGTACGCCAAACAAATTTATACCGACATCACCACGTCGTTTCGGTTGTATTTGTTCAGTGCCGTGCGCAACCGCGCCTACAATTACCTTCGCTGGGACTTGGGCCGCAAGGCAGATTTGGGAGAGATAGCCCAAAAACCCCAACTCAACGACCAACAACCCGACCACATCAGCGAGTTTGAAGAACTATACCACGACGTACAAGATGCCATCAACAAGCTGCCCGTCGAGCGGCGAAAAATCTATTTGATGCGAAAATTTGAGGGTAAAAAATACCAAGAAATTGCCGACGAACTCCACTTGTCGGTCAAAACGATTGACGTACAACTGCACCGCGCCAATCAATTTATCAGGGCATTGCTCAAAGACAAGTGGCTGATTGTTTGGGTTTTAATGGGCTATTTTTCTAAATTTTAACGGCAATGAACTCAGGAATCAATAAAAATTTTATTTTCAATTATCTGTCGGGCAAAGCGTCGGCTTTGCAAAAACAGATGATAGACGAGTGGGTCAAAGAACCCGCCAACGAAGAACTGTTTTATCAATGGCTGGCCGAATACGAGTACCAAAGTCCGCAGTACATTGCCGATGTAACGGCGGGTATTGAGCGATTTGAGAAGTTGGTCACCCAAATGGAACAAGACGAGTCAAATGCCGCCTTTCCGACCTACCCACACCATCATTCTCCTCGTTTATCCCTCAAAATAGGCCGCTGGTTGGCAGCGGCCTCGGTCTTGTTGGCCTTGTTTTGGGGCGGTTGGGCGTTTCGAGACGGTATTATTTACAAAACGTACACCACCAACTACGGCCAAACCCAACAACTCGTGCTTGACGACGGTACGCAAGTAACGCTCAACGCCAACTCGTCGCTGCGTGTGCCTCGGTTTGGATTTGGGGCCGATACCCGCGAGGTAAAACTAACGGGTGAGGCCAACTTTTCGGTAGTACATACGGCTGATGACCAGCGGTTTGTGGTCAAAACCGATAATAATTTCGACGTACTGGTGCTGGGTACGGAGTTTACGGTTTATACCCGCCAACGCGGCTCGAAAGTAGTGCTGCACAAAGGCAAAGTACAACTGCGCTACCAAACGGGCAAAACCCAACGACAACTGACCATGCAACCTGGCGATTTGGTAAAATTTGACCGTCAAAACCACCTCTCGAAAGTCGTAACCAAAGAACCCGAAAAATACACCGCTTGGAAAGAACACCTCTTTGTATTTGACGACACGACACTGGAAGAGTTTACCCAAATCATGGCCGACAACTACGGTATTGAGGTTATTTTGGCCGACGAAACCTTGGC
>JALOLW010000417.1 GCA_025455795.1 Spirosomataceae bacterium | reverse complement strand
TTTTTTAGCCCAGATTCTATATTTTTGCGGATATTATTATTGTTTCTCAAATAGCCGCTATGATACTATCTGGCGGCTATTTTGTCAAATAATACCCCATAAAAAAGTGTCCGTCTAAAAATCGTGCCACCAATAAAGTCGTGCCACCAATACAAATGTGAATTTTATCCCGCGCTTATTTCTTCAACGAAGGCTTAATCAACGGGGCTTTTTTCTCCTTTTTGGGTTTGGCTTCTTCGTCTTCTTGCGGCATTTCTACCGGCTGCTGACTACCCCCAGCACTGCCCGTTGCAAATCCGCCACGCGGCGCATCAGGAAACTCCGAGATAAGACGCTCAGGAGCAGCTTTTTTGGCATTGGGGTTGGCATCTTCGGAGGCTTGCTCGCGCGTCAGTGAGTCCACCACGATAGGCGTAGCCACAAACAACGACGAATAAGTACCCACAATGACCCCAATCAACATCGCAAACGAGAAACCGCGAATCACCTCACCACCAAAGATAAAGAGAACAATCAACACCAACATCGTCGAAAGACCCGTCACTGCCGTACGGCTAAGGGTACTGTTGAGGGCGTTGTTGATGATGGCTGGGATGGTTTCTTTCTTGCCGCGATTGTCGCGCAGGTATTCACGCACGCGGTCAAAAACCACCACGGTGTCGTTCATCGAATAACCCATGATGGTCAGTACCGCTCCGATAAAGGCTTGGTCCACATCGAGTGAGAAAGGCAACAGGCCGTTGAAAATCGAGAACACGGCCAAAATCACGAGTACGTCGTGGAACAACGCCACTACCGCACCCCACACGAAGGCCAGCTTGCGGAAACGCACGTAGATGTAAGCCGATACCACCAAAATCGCCAACAAAATGGCTTTGATAGAAGACCAAATCAAGTCGTTGGCAATCGTTGGCCCTACTTTTTGTGAGCTTTCGATGGTGGCTTTGTTGTTCATTTTGCTCAACCCTTCGTTGAGTTTAGCCTCGGCACGCTTGTCAGAGTCGGGCGAAGTATCATCTACCAAATAGCTGGTAGTGATTTTTACCTGCGTGTTTTCGAGACCCGTACCACCAAAAGTCTTGACTTCGGGAGAAGACCCAAACGGTGCTGTGAGGGCTTGGCGTACTTCGTCGGTGCTGATGGCTTTTTCAAAACTCACCACATAGCTGCGGCCACCTTTGAAGTCCACGCCCAAACCGAAGCCTTTGAAAATGATGGAGATAATCCCCAACCCAATAATGACCGATGAAATGATGTAATAAGTACGACGACGCGATACGAAGTCGAAATTGGCATCTTTGAACAAGTTTTGCGACCAAGACGAGAAAAACTCAATCTTGTTGCCCTTGCCAACCCACCAATCCAAAATCAAACGCGATACAAACAAGGCCGCAAACAGCGACGTGATGATACCAATCACGAGGGTAGTAGCAAAGCCCAAAATCAAGCCTGTACCCAAGAAAAACAAGATGACACCCGTGAGCAAAGTGGTGGTGTTGGAGTCAAGGATAGACGAGAGGGCGTTTCTGAAACCGTCTGAAATCGCCATTTTCAAATCTTTGCCCAAGGCCAATTCTTCTTTGATACGCTCATAAATCAACACGTTGGCATCTACCGCCATACCAATCGTAAGTACGATACCTGCAATACCTGGCAAAGTCAAAATCGCCCCCAAAGACGCCATCACACCCATCAAGAAGAAAAGGTTGATAAAGAGCGCGATGTCGGCTACAATACCTGCTTTGTTGTAATAAATCACCATGAAAATCAACACGACCAACAAACCGACCAACGACGAAATAACGCCTGAATTGACCGATTTAGAACCAAGCGTAGCACCTACCACGGCTTCTTCTACGATGGTCGTAGGCGCGGGGAGTTTACCCGCCTTCAATACGTTGGACATATCTTTGGTTTCTTCTACCGTAAAGCTACCCGTGATGCTTGAGTTTCCGTTGGGAATCTCGTTTTGTACGTTGGGCGCGGTATAAACGAAGTCGTCAAGCACAATCGCAATCTGACGGCCAATGTTGGCAGCGGTCAAATTGCGCCACTTACGCGCACCTTCGGCGTTCATACGCATGGTCACTTCGGGGCGACCACGGTCGTCGTAGTCATGGCCTGCGTCCACCACGGCATCACCTTCGAGCGGAGCAGCCCCTGCCTTTTTGATGAAATAAATGGGGAAGATTTCGTTTTTCTTATCGGTTGTTTCCATGCCCTTGCGGTCCCACAGTACCACCAAGTCAGACGGGAACATACTTTTCACTTCAGGACGGCGCAAAATTTCGTTGGCGCGGGCGGTATCTTTGCCCATCACGCCGAGTTGATTTTGAGATACGGGTACAAACAAACTACCCAAGCCCGTTTGCGCCGCAGTGGTGTCTTTGGCCGACGAATCGGTTTTGGTAGCACCTTTGGCCAACTGTGCCGCAAGACCCGTGCCTTTGGTGGTATCAGCAGCGGCAGAAGTGCCTTTTTGGGCGATTTTTTGTTCCAAATCCAAACGAGTCAAATACGCGCTGAGGGAGTTGAGACTTGTCGAAACTTCGTTGAGGTTATAGACTTCCAAAAACTCCAACTTGGCCGAACCCGTCAAAAGGCGGCGCACCCGCTCAGGATTGTCCACGCCAGGCAATTCTATCAAAATACGTCCGCTGCCCGACAAACGCTGAATGTTGGGGTTGGCTACCCCAAATTTATCCACGCGCTGTTGGATGATTTGGAAGGCACGGCTCGTAGCACCTTCTACTTCGGTTTTCAAGAAAGCAATCACGTCAGAATCCGACGACGTGCTGTTGATTTTGCCACGGTTGGTACTGTTGGAAAAAATCTGCGCCAAGGTAGTGTTGGGCGCGATGCGCTTCAACTCCCCCGCAAACAAATCCACAAAGCTCGATTGGCTTGATTTCTGCGCTTCAACGGCCTTTTTGAGGGCTTCGTTGAACTGCGCTCCACGGGCACTCCCCCCTGCCAAACCTTTCAAAATATCTACCGGCGACACTTCCAATACCACGTGCATACCGCCTTGCAAGTCGAGGCCCAAGCCCAACTCGCGCTGCGTCACTTCTTGATATGTGCTACCCAAATATACTTCCTCGCGGCGAAGCGAGTCCAAATAACGTTCCTTTTTTTGGAGGTTTATGACTCCATCTTTGCCCGTAGCAAAGGCTTCGGCATCTTTGCGAATACCACGTGCTACAAACGTAAACGACAGATAATAGACGCTCAAAATAGCGACTACTGCCGTCAAAATCCAAATACCCAGTTTGTTTTGCATTTTTATAAATTAATTGTGAATGACGGGGCCGCCCGTGCGGTGAATTGTGATTTAGTGAATTGGTGAGTGGCAAGGCTACTCGTAAAGCCTAGTACTCAATACTTGATACCCAGTACTTGATACTCAATACCCAGTACTCAATACTGCAAATTGCCTACTGACTAAGGTGCGTTGGTGACAATAAAGAACCCGAAGACATTTCGGAAGAAGGAGAAGAAATAATAAAAAACGTCGAAGCGTTTGAAAAGCCCCTTGTTTTCTGACAATTCGATGTAGAAAACAGCGGGCAAGAAGTAGAAATCTTGCTGAAAATCAAAAGACAGAGCAGGCGAGACCACCGCTTCGAGCGACAGCGATTGCAGCACGGGCTGCTCGTTACTGTTGTTGCCTTTTGAGGTTTTTTGCTCCGTCGTAGGTTTTTTCACCACCGACTTAGCCCCTAACGTTTGCCCTGCTGTTGCCAAAAAAAGCAACAACACCGCAAGCGATGCCGAGAAGAGTCTGGTGATGTATCCTGTTTTTTTCATGCAAATGGGCTTACCTTCAAAAGG
>JALOLW010000048.1 GCA_025455795.1 Spirosomataceae bacterium | reverse complement strand
CAAATGAAGTAGTCCTGCTCGGGGAGGAATTGCCCTCAGGAGTATACCTAATACAAATTAGCGGTCTTGACGAAAGCAAGAATTTTAAATTAGTAAAAGAATAAGAATAGAAGTTGAAAATAGAATTATTGTATTGATGTAAATCAAAAGATAGATGAAGGGAGTAAAAAAAATCTTACTATTAATCACGTTTAGTCTGACAGTGACTATTTCATCTGGTCAGATGGTGAAGGGGTATTTTCCATACTACCGTTCTGCAGCGGATGTTTCCAATGTTCAGTACGATAAAATCACGGATCTTATCTATGCCTTTGCTGCGCTAGATGCCAATGGAAATTTGCAAATTATGGGTCCGGGAGGTACGCCCGATTTGAGTTTGTTTAATCCCTTAACCAGTACGAATGTTTCTTTTTGGCGTTATGCGTATTGGATAGGCATGGTGTTAGTGGGTGGTATGCTGACACTGTACGGGTATTACTATTGGTTGGGAAGGTTTGATTGGCGCAAGAAATACCCCCTATTGATTGGAGGGACGTTGATTTGGCTTCTATTGTACCCTGTTTTCGTGGCGTTTGCTCGTTCCTACCTTGATACTTATCTATTCAATTTCATTGGCTTTGAGGGATTGCCTGTCAACGTTCATCAAGTATTTTGGCGTTTTTTCTATTCCAGCTTCACACGCTCCATCACCTTCGTAGGAGCTGGTTTTGTACTGCGTTTTTTTACTGACTACATCGCAGCCCTCAAACGCGAAACTGCTTTAAAACAAGCCGCTACTGCGGCCGAGTTGGCATCGCTCAAGAACCAAATCAACCCTCATTTGTTGTACAATACGCTTAGTTTTCTGTACGCCCAAGCGCGACCCGTCTCCGAAAAACTCGCCGAATCTGTCCTAACGCTGTCTGACATGATGCGCTACTCGCTCCACGAAGAAGACAGTCAAGGGCTTGTATCGCTCGACAAAGAGGTGCAACACATCCAAAATTTTATCAAAATCCATCAACTTCGTTTTGACAACCGCTTGGCAGTTGAGTTTCAAGTCGAAGGAGAACTTATTTATCACAAAATTCTGCCTTTGAGCCTGATTTCGTTTGTTGAAAATGCCTTTAAACACGGCAAAACCAACGATTCACAACATCCTATCTACATCCAACTGAGTGTTAGCAATAGCCCCCAAAAACAAATTCACTTTTATATTCGTAATCATAAATCCGATGGCCCCAAAGAAATGAGCAGCGGTATTGGCATGGCCAACGTGCAGCGTCGGTTAGAGTTGGTTTATGGTAAAAATCACACGCTCAAGGTTGAAAATACAAATGAGGTTTTTGAGATACACCTCCACATCACCGAATAACCCCAACGCTTGCCATGTTTGCCCAAATACAACGTTATTTACAGCAAATTCCCAGCCAAGAAGCCCGTAAACATCTGATTGTTTGGGCTGCGCTTTGGGTATTTGAAACGGTCGTTGGTTCAGTTCAGATGGGTAGTATCCCTTGGGCATTGTTCATTGTCAATTCGGTGTATTTTATGGCATACTTTTACGCCATGCTCATTTGGGCTTTCAAGCCCTACTTTGCCACCCATTGGACAAACTTTTTTCGACAACTGCTATTCATTACGGCCTGTTTTTTAGCTGCCAAAATCCTGTTTGATTATTTTGTCATAGGCATAACCGTCTATGCAGGTACGCCCAATCAAGTGATTCTAATACGCGACCGCATCGAAAAACAAACGATGGCATATTTGACTTGGGAAATATGGCGATTGAGTCAATCACTTATTTATGTTTTGCTTTATTGGTACGGCAAACGCCTCGCTGCCGAAGAAAAACAAAGTAGGAAACAAGAGCAGCAACAAAGAGAAACCGAAAAAAAACTTTACGAAGCCCAAATCGCTTACCTGCGGAGTCAAATCAACCCGCATTTTTTGTTCAACGCCCTCAATTATTTTTACGCCCAAACCCGCCATATACAGCCTCAAGTAGCGGAGGGCGTCGGGTATTTATCGGACATCATGCGGTACTCGTTCAAAGACAGCCTGCCCAACGGCCTCGTGCCACTTGCCGACGAACTTGACCAAATCCAAAACTTCATCCAAATCTATCGTTTACGCTTTGAGGACACGCTTCAAGTGTTTTTTGAGCAAGTGGGCAGCCCCAAAGCAACTGACCAAATCATACCGTTGAGCTTGCTAACGCTGGTCGAAAACGCCTTCAAATACGGCGACCTTCACGATGCTGACTCACCACTTATCATGCAGGCGGTCATCCAAGAGAAAGCGTTACGATTTCAGATTCAGAACCGCATCAAACTCCAGCAAGACACCTCAAATACGGGCGTAGGTTTGCAAAATTTAAGCCGCCGTTTGGAAGCAGTATATGGTGCAGCGTACCAACTCAATATTTACCAAGACGAAACTGATTTTGTGTGTGAGATGGTTTTACCGTTATCTTTGTAAAAAATCATCACCCTCCGATTCATGCCCATTCGCTGCTTATTGATAGACGACGAACAACACGCCTTAGATATTTTGACCGACTACGCCAGCAAAGTCGAAAACCTCGAATTGGTCAAAGCCACCACCAACGCCGTCGAAGCCTTTCAAATCGTTCAGAAAGAGGCGATTGATTTGGTGTTTTTGGACGTTCAAATGCCCGAAATCACGGGTATTCAATTTCTCAAACTCCTCGGTGGCCGCTGCAAAGTCATTCTCTGCACGGCGTATCCTGAGTATGCCCTCGAAGGCTACGACCTCGACGTGGTGGATTATCTCCTCAAACCCGCCCGCTTCGACCGCTTCTTGAAGGCCGTCCAGAAAGCTCAAAATCTCATAGAAGCCGAGGGCAGTGACAAACCAACCGTTGCGTCGGTGTCTCCCGATGACTATATTTTTGTCAAAACCGAAAACAAGGGTAAACTCGTCAAAGTTGTGTTGGGGGAAATCCGCTACGTAGAAGGGCTGGGCAACTACCTGTCCATTTACACTGATACACAGCGCATTGTGACCCTCGTGACCATGAAAGAACTCGAAGAACGCTTGCCCAAAAGCCTCTTCACGCGCGTGCACAAGTCATATATCGTAGCCAATGCCAAGATTCAGGGCATAGACGGCAATCAAATCGTGGTGGCCGAGGGGCGCATTCCGCTTGGCGATACCTATCGGGAGGGCTTTTTCAAAAATCTCCAAGAAAAAATCGTCAGTACGAAGCGTTAGCCGTAGGCAGTCAGGACTTGTCACTCCGACAAAGGAGGAGCCTAAACCCACCCATTCACCAACCACTAAATCGCTAAATCACAAATCCAGCAATGAAATACCTCATCGTAGGGCTTGGCAATATTGGCCCAGAATACGCATTTACTCGCCACAACGTCGGCTTTATGGTACTCGACCGCCTGGCGGCGCAGTACGATTTTAAGTTTACGATGCAAAAACTCGCCTATACCGCCGAGTGGAAGCACAAAGGCCGCACGATTTATTTTATCAAACCTACTACGTACATGAACCTCAGCGGCAAGGCGTTGCGCTACTATATGGATGCCTACAACGTGCCGTTGGAAAACGTCTTGGTCATTACCGACGAGATTCAGTTGCCGCAAGGACACATCCGCATCAAGCCCAAAGGCTCACACGGCGGTCACAACGGCCTGCGAAACATCGAAGAACTCACAGGCACGCAAGAATTTGCGCGAATGCGTTTCGGGGTGGGCAATGATTTCCCTCGCGGTCAGCAGGTTAAGTACGTTTTGAGCAACTTCCCCGAGAAAGATTTTGAAGAACTCATCATTGATTTGGACAAAGCGGGTGATGCTGTCCTCAGTTTTTGTACTTTGGGCATAAATCAAACGATGAATAATTTTAACCAATGATTGTATTATTCAAAGAATTTACATTTTTTTGAAATAAAAATTTTTAACCACTATTGGTGCTATCAATACAAATAAAATTTTCTAAACGATTAGTAAATAGTAAAAATATTTTGAAAAATAGCTAAAATGAATCTTTTTACTAACTTCATGTCTTGTTTTTGTCTAAAATCAAAATTTGGATTTATAAAATCTCGCCGTACCTTTGCATCGTTCAATCAGCAAAAGCAAATTGAACTAAACAATGAAAACGTCTGTTAGAATAATTATAATAGGAATTGTATTTGGACTGATAAGTTTCGGTACAGAAGCAAAAAAAGACTCAAAGGCCATCACCGCCCAGAAGCAAAAAGCATTTGAGACTTATATATTAGACCAATACACGGCTTTTACGGAGCAAGAAGAGTGGAAAATTTTTGTGGAAGTTGTGACTTTATACAACGAAGCTCCGTCAAAACTGAGAAATTTAGATAAAGAAACCAAACAGCAGTTCAACGACGCCATCACGCTTTTGAGCCACGCAATGAAGCAAAGCGACGAAGAACACGCCAAAGATTGGTTGAAAAGTTTGCAAAGTACCGCACACAATGTGAATTTTCTTTGCAACACCGATTGGGAATCTCTGACACCAGTACAAGACACAGAAGGCACCATCGGGGAACCAATTAGTCAGCTAAATGGTTTTTAAGTAGAAGAAATTAAGTTAGTTTTTTCATGTAGAAAAGGTTAAGGGTTTAGGAATAGTCAGCATAAAGCCCCGCTCACGATAGCGGGGCTTTATCTTTTTGTATCTTTGCCCAAAAATGAAAGATGTTCTGAAAATACAGAATGTCATAAACACCCTTCTATGATTGCACTTGGACTTCTACTGATTTTTTTGGTGTTTGCTACGCTGATGTTTATGCGTAAACTGCCTGCGCTGTTGGCACTTCCCGCAATGGCAGTATTGATTGCGCTACTGGCGCAGCTTCCTACCACCGAAATCCTGAATCATATCGTGGCGCAAGGCGCGGTCAAGCTCACAGCCGTCTATGTGTCGGTGTTTGCGGGGGCGATGATGGGCCGCGTGATGATGCAGACGGGCATCGCCGAAGAAATCATCAAACGTGCTGCCGAATTTGGGGGTGAAAAACCCCTCGTCGTATCGTTTGGGCTGATGTTTGTCACCATGATTTTGTTCAGTACCCTGCAAGGACTGGGGGCGATTATCACGGTGGGGTCGTTGGTGCTACCGATTATGATGAGTCTGGGCGTACCGCGCAAACTCGCTGGTACGATGTTTTTGTTGGCTTTTGGCACGGGTTTTATTTTCAATCCTATCTTATTTACACTTTACAGACAGCTACTTCAACTCAAAGATGATGAGGCACTTCCGCCGCAAGTATCCACCTTTGCCTTGATTTTGCTGGGATTGATGGTCGTAATGGTCATAGCTTATTCAGTGATTTCGGCCAAACGCTCGGGGGAGTTGTTATTGATGAAGAGTCCCCTCCCCTCTCCTACTCCCAAGCAAAAAGTGCCACTAATTGCGTTGCTTACGCCCGTGGTGCCGTTGGTGTTGTTTTTTGGGTTTAGCTACTTTGGCCTCAAACTTGACTTTATTGCGGCGTTTATTATTGGGTCGCTGTTTGCGGTACTGACTACTCACCCGCGCCATGCCGCCAAAGTTCTGACGGCATCGGCCATCAAGGGCATCGAAGATGGTGCGCCAGCGGCCATATTGATGATGGGTATCGGAATGTTGCTCAACGCCCTCAACCTTGAACCTATCAAAACCGCCCTTCAACCGCTCATTGTGTCGCTACCGTTTGAGTCGCCCCTTTTTTACGTCGCTTTTTTTGGTTTGTTGTCGCCGTTGGCGTTGTACCGTGGCCCGCTCAACGTCTTCGGAATTGGCATTGGACTGTTTACCATCATGTTTGGCACGGGTGTCCTGCCCGCAATGGCGCTGTTGGCGGCCATTATGTGCGTCATGCAAGTCCAAAATATCTGCGACCCTACCAATACGCACAACGTCTGGATCGCCAATTTTGTGGGGGTGCGCGTAGAAGATTTTACCAAAGAAACCCTCGTGCCGATTGTGGCAGTCTGTATAGCAGGCTTGGCGATTGCGGCGGTGCTATTTTTCTAAAAATGACCTAATTTCATGTTGTCAAAAACTTCTCCTCTTTATTGGTTTGGTCTGATTTGTCTGCTTGGCTTTGTGGGGGCGTCGCTGTTGGTTCCGCTGGTACTCAACGAAGACCCTGCGTATGGTTTCAACGTCTGGCGGAGTATGCAGCAGGGTGGCAGGTTCAACGAATTGGTCTATCCCAATCCGCTCAATCCTGCCGCCGATAAGTCGGTTTTTATTTCGTGGTGGTCGCCTGGGCAGTATTTGTTGCCTGCGTGGTGGTCATTGCTCACGGGCTGGACGCACGAGCGCAGTGGTCTTTGTCTTACGGTTTTATTTACGGTCTTGGGGCTTTGGGGTTGGCAAAAAGTGTGGAAACAAGCTGGTTTTCAACCTGCTGTAATTACCTGGTCCTTGTTTTTAATGCTGACTTCTCGCCTTACAACCATCAATTTTTTGAACTATACGGGGGGCGAAACGCTTATTTTTGGTGGTGCGCCTTGGGTGATTTGGTTATTTCGTTTTGGAGTTCCAAATCCTACCCGTTTGTTTTTCACCATGTTGATAGGGTCGCTTTTGTGTTTTGTGTTCAAAACCTCCTCTTCCATTACGTTGTTGAGTTTGGTCATGGTCCCTGCCACCGAGCGATTGATGGCGGTATTTTATACCAAAAAACTTACACTCGACCGTACTTTTTGGCTCACATCCATCGCAACGGGACTGGCATTTGTGGGGTATTATGCACTGACACAGGTATTTTATTTGTCCAAAGGCACAAACCCCACCGCCGAACTCAACGAGGCTTTTGAACTGTCGTATTCGGTCATGGATTTGGTTACTTTTCCTACCCAATATTGGCTTTCTTCGCACGATTTTGTGAGTCAGTTAGGGCGACTTTATTCGCCGTTTGATGCTTCTTACATCGCGCTTTTGGGACAATTGGTGGCGTTGGGAATGTTGGTTTTTATGGTGATAGGTGTAGTTCGTTTGGCCAAACAACACCTCCACAACCTCGCACTTTTTGTGGCTTTTTATGGAATCTACACGTTATTTTTGGGGTATTTTTATGGCCGCGCCGCCGAGATTTCTTTTGAAACAAGGCATTTCAAAATGGTCGCTTTTTTGTTTTTGCCCCTGTTTTTAGAAGTAATTTGGATGCGCAAAAAATGGGCAAAACACCTCGTTTTAAGCCTGTTACTGATTTGTAATACGACTTACGGTTTGGTGACATTCGCCCTCAAAAAAATTGAAATTAGCCAATATCCACAAGCCCAAAATGGATTTATGCTCAAATATACTGCCCAGCAAGACGTAGTACGGCTTCAATCCATTGACAAAGAAGGAAATTTGGTGTTGATGACAGACCCCGCCCTTGCCCTTGAAATCACCAAAGCCCGAAAGTATTTATTTACCTATCCGCCTGATTTTGCGCGGAAGGTGGGGTTTGCCGAAAAAAAGTACATTACCCAAAATCGAAAGCTCTACATTGTGTATTCTAAAGTGATGGCTGCCGATGTCAAAGCCCCCGTTTTGGAAGCGATTTTTATGAATCGAACATTTACAAAAATAGGAGAAACACCGTATTATCATTATTACGAAAGTCAATAAAATCGTTTGCATGAATCGTTATTTAAGTATTGAAAATCGCCTTAGTCATTGGTTGAATCAGCAAAAGCTATGGACGATATGGGTGGTGCTTTTTGCCCTGTTAAGTGTGCTTTTGCTGCCGCTGACGCACCCCGCACTGTGGCGTTTTCCCGCTTCTCTTTCCAAGGCTATCCAAGACGCAGGTAGCTACTACTGGCATACAATAGTGTATCAAGCCCAACATCCGTTTGATAAAGCCTATTTTGAAACAATGGAACCGCAATGGCACGAGGCCAAAATGGTTTTTCGACTGATATTACCCATTTTATACAAGATTTTTGGCAGTCAATCAATGGTGATTGTGGCCCAAATAGCGGCAGGAATTGGGTTTTTGTACCTTTCAGCCAAAATCACCTTGGAGGCGACAGCTTCACGACTCATCGCGCTCTACGTGCTGCTTGGCTTGGTGGGTATCTACGTAGGAAGTGCATTTGTCTTTGATATTGTCGGGTGTGGCGATGCCTTCGGGTATCTGGCGTTGGCAGGGGCCGTGTATTTTTATCGTCAGCCCGTTTGGTTGTTTTTATTTTTACAGATGGGCTATTGGACCGACGAACGCGCCCTGATATGCTCGCCGTTGGTAGGGATTTATTGGTGGATTCACCACCAAAAATCCATCAAGCTGCCTGTTCCTCTCCCAATCCGTACGCCTTTGCTTGTCCTTGGGGCAAGTTGGTTGCTCTATTTGGGGGCACGCTGGGGCATTTCAATGCACTACGGGCTATTGACTCCTACCAAAAGTGCCGATTTCAATTATTTGTTACAAACCCCCGTTTTAAGTTTATTTTTCAAGACCGCACGTTCATTTGAAAGTTTTTGGGTGTTGATTATCGCGCTTTTTTATGTACTGTGGTCCCAAAAACGCTTTATGGAGCTATTCTTCATCGGGGGAAGTTTTTTGGTAAGTTACTTGGTAGCCATCATGGTAGCCGATACCAGCCGCAGTTTAGGTTATGCGTTTGTTGTCATTTTCATGGCCTTGTCTGTTCTGAAAGACCATCTACAAAACCCTCGTTGGCGTTGGTGGTTGTTGGTAGGGATGCTGCTCAATATTTTAGTCCCTACCCGCTACTTGTTTTATGACGCTTGACGCAGTAAAGTATAAAACGCCATGCCCGACATCACAATCACCACCAACCATCCCGCTACTTGAAGCCAAAGCGGGTGCTTGTAAGTTCCTACCAAACGCGACTGACGCACCGCAATGAGCATGACCGCCAACGCGATAGGCAGAATGAACCCGTTGAGCGTACCGACCCACACCAAAATCTGTACTGGGCGACCTACTGCCAGAAAGACCAGCGTTGAAACCACGATAAACGCAATGGTCAAATAGCGGTGATTGCGCTCTAAAGCAGGGTGAAATGTTCTCAAAAACGACACCGACGTATAAGCCGACCCTACCACCGACGTAATGGCCGCACTCCACATCAGTACCCCAAACAACCGATACCCAGCCGCCCCCGCCGCCAACTGAAACACCGACGCGGGTGGGTTGTCTTTGCTCAACAAAAACCCTTGCGCTACAACTCCCAACACCGCCAAAAACAAGCAGTACCGAATCACCGATGTCACCAAGATACCCGTCGTTGCACTTCGGTTGACTTGTGGAAGTACCGCCGCGCCTTTGACGCCTGCCTCCAACAACCGATGCCCACCCGCAAAAGTGATATAGCCGCCCACCGTTCCACCCACGAGCGTGATGGTAGCGATAGCGTCGAAAGTTTGGGGAAATAGGCTTCGGTGCAGCGCCTGGCCCACGGGTGGTTGGGCCGAAAACACCACGTATCCAATCAATCCAAGCATCAACAGCCCCAAGTATCGCGCAAAAGCGTCCATGGCTTTGCCCGCTTCGGGGAGTAGAAAAAGCCCCACGGCAATACCTGCACTCAGCACCGCCCCGATTTTGACCTCCAACCCCGTCACAACTTCAATGCCCAGCCCTGCCCCTGCCACATTGCCGATATTGAACGCCAGTCCGCCTATCACAATCAGTGCCGAAAGTACGTACCCCAACCCAAAAAACAGGTCGTTGGCGATGTCTTGGGCGCGCTTTTCGGTGATGGCGATGATGCGCCAAATATTGAGCTGCGCCCCCAAATCCAACAAAATAGACAGTAAAATGACAAAGCCAAAATTGGCCAGTAGTTGCTGGGTAAAAACGGTGGTTTGGGTCAGAAATCCTGGACCTACCGCCGAAGTAGCCATCAGAAAAGCCGCCCCCAACAGCGGGGTCGTGGTAGTAGGTTTCGTGGACATGAGCCAAAAGGGATGTTAGATGGCCAAATCTAACGCTTTCGCCCAACTTTCAGCGTCGTTTTGGCGAAAAATAGCAGCGCAAGGCATAAAATCCCCACCAAGGCGGTTTCTGGCACGAGTGGCACCTCTTGTTGTTTCTGGTAAATAGCCCAAAACGCCCACCAAAACACCGCTACAAAAGCTACGTCGGCAAATTGCCAGTAAAAACGCGCGGCTATCAACGTAGCCGCCCCAATCATCACCACCGACCAAGTAGGGTCACTTAGGCCAAAACCCGACCACGCCGTTGTGGTCAGGAAAATGGAGGCGTTGGCCACGGTAGCGACACAAATCCACCCCAAATAAATGCTAAACGGCACCCGCGCCAGCCACAGTTCTCCCCAAGACACCACCGACTCACGACCCGTTTGGAGGGCTTCGTGGATTTTGAGCAACGTAAAAAGCAGTGCCAGTATCACCACCAACGCCACGCCCATCAGTTCGTAGTGAAACAAAGGCAGCCACGCACTATTGAGGAGGCCGTTGAGTATCACCCATGGGCGAGCAGCGCGCACACGGGCAGAAGTACGCTGCGCGGGAAGGCTTTGATAAACAGCAAAACCAATGAAACCCAGGTAAATAATGCCCCAAATCGAAAAGGCAAAACCTGCGGGCGTAAAAAAAGTAGGGAATTTAGCCGATACTTGGCCTGCGTTTTGGCCGTTGATGGGAATGGCGTTGGAGAGGTAGTTCATGCTGAGCGTCAGCACCAACGACGCCCAAACGCCAATGATTTGGAGGTGAGTTTTGGTCATAGTCAAAGGTTGTTTATTGCAAAACACGCATCCATAGGCGAATGTTTGCTGAATACCGAACGCTCGAAAATGTCAAACGTCCTTTCGACTCCCTCAACCTCAAACAGAGCGATTCATCGTTGTGATAAGTATGGAAATCTGAACTCCTTTTTTTAGCTTTGGTAAATCAAAGTACAACGCGCAGCAGTACAAAAATTGCGAGAGGAATAATACACAAAAATCACAAAATGGTACGATACCAAACCAACTAAGCAAGAGAAACAAAAAAGAGTATAATAGGCTAATAAACAGCTTATTACACTCTTTTTGATTGGTTGTTGTTTTGCACTTTTTTGTGCTGAGGGTACTGAGAGCGGGAATCGAACCCGCACGGGCTTTACGGCCCACAGGATTTTCATACCTACTACGACTTTCGTCGCTCCCGATTTTTCGGGATTTGGGGTCTGGACTTTCTCTTAATCATAGTTCAGAAAACCTCTGAACCTTAGATTTCGCCTGTCAAGTCTCTACACCTTTTCCGAAACTTGTTCGGAACTTGGCTCGGGATTATCATACTGTGATTCAGTGAAGACTTCCCCGATTTTAAGCGATTCTACTTCAAACGTTTCCGTTTGAGCACTCAAATTTTTAAGTCCTGCGCGTCTACCTATTCCGCCATCCCAGCATCGGTGGTAAGACTACCGAAAAAAAAAGCACCGTTTTCGGCGGTGCTTGGAGCGAAAGACGGGGTTCGAACCCGCGACCTCGACCTTGGCAAGGTCGCGCTCTACCAGCTGAGCTACTTTCGCGTTTGAATCACTATGTCGTGATTTGGTGGTGCAAAAGTAGTAGATTCGTGGATATAACGCAAGTCTTTTTTAGAAAAAGATAACAAAAAATTAAGCGATTTTGAGCGATTCTTTGATTATCAGAATGTTAAGACTAACGCCAAAAATACAAAACGCCAAAAAAAAGATTGAGCAAAATCCCCGCAAGCAGATTGAGTAGCATGGTATTTTTGAAGTTGGCTTGTCGCTCATCTTGCCACACCCGCCACATCCAAACCAACAAAAAACCCACCAATGGCCCTAATAAAACAAAGAGTAACAGGAGTTTTTGCCAATCTTGAAAATAAACCACAAAGCCGATGCCCGAAAGCCCCAACCAAAACAAAGCATTGAGAAACGTGCCGCGAATCCCGAGCAAACGACTCATCGTCAAATCGCCACGCTTGGCGTCTTCTTCGTGCTGATACACTTGGGTAATGGGATAGATAGCGAGCAGATTGCACGTACAGATAGCGGCGGCGATGAGCGTAGGCGAGGTTTGAAGTAGCGGCGTATCTTCTTGAAACGTAGCAGAAACCGAATAAAAAACCGCCAAATAAGTAGCCGCTCCTTGAAAAATAGCCACCACCAACCAACTCGCAATGGGGTATTTTTTGAGGCGCGTGTAAGGATGACTGTATGCTTTGGAAGTAAAGCCGTACAGCAAAAGGAAGACCGTGAAGGCATTGTCCACGAACCAACTGCTCAACACCAACGCCAAAATATCCATCATCCATGCCGTGCGCCAAAGGGTTTTGGTGACGGGTGGTGGCGCTTCAAGCAGGCCAATGCTGCCTTCATCCTTGTCGTAGTAGCTATTGTAGGCGTTGCTGGCGGGAAAAACCAGCAAGTGCAAAATCACAAATATCCACCACGCTTTGACTGTGTCTATGCTCGGTGCCTGACTCAGCGCAAACAGATAGACAGGCATCAAAAAAAACGAGAATGGAATACGTAAATGCAGGAGGATATTTTTCATGGAAAGGAAGCGTCGTGTATGATTACGAAATCATTGAGGATTGTGACCCGTAAAAGTAACATTTTGTCCTGTTTATTCATCTCCATTCATAAGCTCAATTCCATATTCCCGAATTTGGCGCACCAAAGGCATTATCTTTTGTCCTTTTTCGGTCAACGAATACTCCGTCTTGGGTGGTACAACGGGATAGACTTCTCGGTGAACATACCCGTCTTGTTCCAGCTCTCGCAATTGAGTCGTGAGCATTTTGTCCGAAATATGGGGGATTTTTCGCAACTCACTGTACCGCAAAGTTTGGTCTTGTAGTCGCCACAGGATTGGCATTTTCCACACGCCGCCTATCTGTTCCATCACCAATTGTACAGGGTTGTAATAGACTTTTCCTTTGTAAATAAAATCAGGCATTGCATAAACTGTTGATTATCAAATACTAACCAAAAAGTATGAGTCGCACTTTTGGGTAATATACATGGTAAAAATAGGGATAGACTACAACTTTGCCTATCAAAACCAAACAATTATTTAAAATGAACCATATAATCGAAGTTCAGAATTATGTGCATTTTCACGGCGCACCGACCAAAGGCAAAATCTTGATGGTTGCCAGTTCGCCCGCTACCAGTCAGCAAACGGGTTGGCCCATTGGTTTTTGGGCGGCCGAATTAACACACCCTTTGCGGGTATTTCAGGAAGCGGGTTACGACATAGAACTCGTCAGTACTGAGGGGGGGAAATTGATGATGGATACCTACTCCAATCCGACTGACGCAAGCGGTTATTCGGCGGGTGATGTCATTTCGTTGGGCTATATGCAGCAAAAAACGTTCAATGATATGCTCGAAAACACTAAAAAATTGACGGATGTAAATCCTGCGGATTATGTCGGTATCTTTTTGGTCGGTGGTCAAGGTCCAATGTACACTTACAGAGGCAACAAGGATTTGGAACGGCTTTTTGCCACGTTTTACGAAAGTGGTAAACCGTCGGCTGCTGTTTGCCATTCTACAACGTTGCTTTTGGAAGCCAAAAAATCAAACGGTGAATTGATTGTAAAAGGCAAAACATGGACAGGTTTTGCCGATGCCGAAGAAGAATTTGCTGACCAAGCCGTTGGGCAAAAAATCCAGCCGTATCGCATCGAAACCGAGGCAAAAAAAATCGCGGGTACGACTTTCAAAGTGGCGGCACCGTTTTCGTCGTATGCCATTCAAGATGGCAATCTGATTACGGGGCAACAACAAAATTCAGGTGCGGCGGCGGCTGAACTGTTGGTACAATCATTAAATCAATAAAAATATGAATGCAATCAATTGGTTTGAAATCCCCGCATTGGATTTAGACAGAGCTTTTACTTTTTATTCGAC
>JALOLW010000416.1 GCA_025455795.1 Spirosomataceae bacterium | reverse complement strand
GTTTTGGCTTTGGCAAGAACGGCATCCATCATCAATTCCCCCAGTTTTTGCCCCCGAAAATCGGCTTTGATGTACATTCGTTTGAGTTCGCAAGTGGCATCGTCCAAGCGGCGTAGGGCGCAGCATCCTACCCATTGGTGTTCGTGTTGGAGTAGCCAAAGTTCGCCCACGGGAGGGCCGTACATGAGGGGCAAAGTGGCGAGTTCAGTGTCAAATTTTTGAAACGCCAAATCAATTCCCAAGCCTGCCGCGTATTCTTTAAAAAGCTGAACAGCAGCCAAATACTCCGCCTCGGTGCGGGCTTCTACAAGGTACATCGGTCTTAGGATTGAAGAAGATACTGCTTAAAATCGTCGAAACTCTTGCTCATCGAAATGGCCACTTTGGGCTTGTCCAAGAGCGCGGCAAGCCGCTCAGGAATCGGCACATCGGGTGTACCGAGGGCATCTTCTACCACATTTAAAAACTTGGCATAGTGAGCCGTGGACAAAAACACGCCCGTCGTAGGCTGCGAAGCGGTGGCTTGATAGGCTTTCAAGCCCAAGTACGCCACGGCGGTATGCGGACACATCAGATAGCCCGTGCGCGTGTGTAGGTCACGCATGGCGGCGCGGGTCTGCTCATCGTCAAACCAGTAGCCCGAAATATGGTTTTTGACGCTCGCCCATTCGTCGCCAAAGAAGCGCGTCATCCGCACGAAATTGCTCGGATTGCCCACGTCCATGGCGTTGGAGATGGTTTCGGTAGAGGGGCGTGGCTCGTAAGCACCGCTGTCTAAGTAGCTGGGCACAACGTTGTTGCGATTGGTCACGGCCAAAAACTGATGCACGGGAAGTCCCATTTTGGCAGCCAAAATCCCCGCGCTGAGGTTACCAAAGTTGCCACTTGGCACCGAAAACACCACAGGCTTGCCCAAGTGCTTGACCTGTGCAAAAGCCCTAAAATAATAAAACGACTGCGGAATCAGCCGCGCAATATTGATAGAATTGGCCGAAGCGAGGTTGTACTTGGTGTTGAGGTCGGTGTCCAAAAACGCCTGTTTCACCAATGCCTGACAGTCGTCAAACGTGCCATCCACTTCGAGGGCTTTGACGTTGCCGCCGAGCGTGGTAAGTTGTTTTTCTTGAATATCACTTACCTTGCCGCTGGGGTACAAAATCGTGACGCTGATGTTGGGAACATTGTAAAAACCCTGCGCCACCGCCCCGCCCGTATCGCCCGACGTAGCCACCAATATCCTGATTTCTTTTTGAGAACGTACCAAAAAATACGACATCAACGCGGCCATAAACCGCGCACCGAAGTCTTTGAAGGCCATCGAAGGCCCGTGAAAAAGCTCCAAACAATGGCTTTCAGGCTCAATAGGGACCACCGGCGCGTCAAAATCAAACGCCCCTTCAACGAGGGCGCGAAGGTCGGCGGCAGGAATATCGTCTTCCAAAAGGGTTTTACTGACTTCAAACGCAATGTCATTGAAAGAAAGCTGGTCCATCTGACGGAGAAAATCTGCCGAAACCGTCGGGATGCGCTCGGGCATATAGAGGCCGTTGTCGGGAGGAAGGCTACGAAATACCGCCTCTTCGAGCGAGGCTTTGAGGTGGGCGTTTTTGGTACTGTATAAAATCATCGGGTGAAAAAGCAGCCGTACTGCCAAAAGTGAAGCCGTAAAAATACGCCGATGCCGTGCTACTTACAAACAGTCAAACAATTTTCGCCGAAAAATTTGGATTGTTAATTTTTTATTCTACATTTGTAGAAACAATTCATAATTTGTAGAATATGCAGCTCAGCAAAGCCGAAGAACAACTCATGGAATACCTGTGGCAGCAGGGAACTATCTTTATGAAAGACCTCATTGAGGCCCATCCTGACCCCAAACCCGCCGCTACGACCGTGGCTACCTTGCTCAAACGAATGCAGGACAAGGGTTTTGTGGGCTATGAAACTTTTGGCAACTCGCGCCAGTACCGCCCGTTGATTTCCAAAGAGGAGTATTTTGCCAAACACGTCAAGGGCATTATCCAAAACTTCTTTGGCAACTCCGCCGCGCAGTTTGCGTCGTTTTTTACGACCGCCACCGACCTGTCACAGGCTGAGTTGGAAGATTTGAAAAGCATCATCGAACAACAAATCAAGAACAAACAGCCATGATGCTCTACCTATTCAAATTTGTGGTTGGCTCGGTCCTGCTATGGGCAGTGTATCACTTGCTCTTACGGCGCGAAAAGCTATACGTTTTTAGTCGTTTTTTCCTGTTACTGGGGCTTTGCTTTTCGGCCTTTATGCCACTGATTTCGATTGAATTACCCATTTCAAACCTACCCACACAGCCGTTTTTACCCATTTACAACAGCCATGAAACTTTTTCGTCGTTGGGCGTTGAACCGCCTGCTTCCAAGCTATCAGCAGCCAGCACTTCGCCCACATTTACTACATACGATACTGAAATTTCCGTAGTGTTTTTAGTCTGGGGACTTTATGCCTTGATTACGAGTGTGTTGCTTTTTCGATTTCTTCAAAATCTTTGGCAGATTCGCTTGAAAATTGTGCAGAATGAGGTCGTTTTGAAAAACGATTTACGGGTGGTTCTCCTCCCCTACCCTACTACGCCTTACAGTTTTGGCAGTTATGTTTTTGTCAATAAGCAAGAATACGAAACGGAAACTATCGAACCCGAAATTTGGCAACATGAGCAGGCACACGTACAGCAGCGGCACAGTTGGGATATACTTTTGGTGGAGTTTTTTAGGGCTTTTGCTTGGTTCAACCCCGTACTTTGGCTTTACCGCAGGGCTATCGTACTCAACCACGAGTTTTTGGCCGACGCCCACGTACTACGTCAGCATATCAATCCGCCCGTGTATCAGTATTTATTGTTGCATCGGTTTACTCGTTCTGCCCATTACAGCCTTTCCAGTTCTTTCAATTATCAAATCACTAAACTACGTTTTGCCATGATGAACAAAAACACCTCTCGTTCTCGCGCCGTCGCGCTCCAAGTCACCGCTATTTTGCTGATTGTGGTCGTTGGTTTGGCTTTCAGCGACCTTGGGTGGGGACAAAATCCTGCCCCACTATCACCAACTGCTACTTCAAAAATTCCATCCAACCCTGACGGGGCTACGAGTAGTGAAATAGCTGAATACGAAGCATTTGCAAAAAAATACGTCAAGAAAAAAATAGCAAGAAATGGCAAAGAAGTAATCTACGTAGGCGAAGGTATGATAGAAAAAGACCGCGCTCGAATGCAAGAACTTTTCTTGGCGATGAACAAAGACCAACAAGTGCAGCAAGAATATATTATGCACCCACCAATGAAGCCACTGCCCAAAACCACACCTACTGAAAAAGAATTGGAGGCTTACAAAAATCCAAAAGTATATGGTGTGTGGATAGATGGTAAAAAAGTAGCCAATACGGCCTTGAACAAATATAAAGCTTCTGATTTTTCACAGGTGTTTGTCAGTCGTCTTTACAAAAATGCCCAAGCGACGATAGGCTACAAGTATAAATTTCAGTTAGATTTGGAGACCAACACTTATTATGAAAAACAGAAAGCAGCGGCATTGGCTGATACAAAATACTGGTTTTGGGTCAATGTTGAGAAAAGAAAAAGCGAAAAGAAGTAATCCTATTTTCTGAAGTCCCTTGATTTTTCATTCATTATTCCCCGCAACGATGCGGGGATATTTAGAAAACTTTGCTGCTTATTACTCAGCTCTTTATGATTTTACAGAGGGACTATGTATTGCCCCCTTCTCCTGGCAGGACGGGGCCGCCCGCGCGGAAGGGATGGGGATGAGGTTAGCCACAAAAATTGTCAGAGTTCCATTTTACTTGATAAGCGTGTGCAACGGTAAACTATTCCAATCAGTCCATTTGATTCGATAACCAACGCTTATCTTGCTTGACCCAGTCACTTTGACAAATGCCGAACCTGTACCCAAACGACTTAGGCTGCTAGGTACAGGACGCAATCATAGATGCATTTGAATATCGTTTAAAAAACCCAACGTATCTTTGTACAGGTTTGTTTTCAAATAACTACTCCCTGTTTTTTCCTTTCAGAAAACAATCTAAATGTGTACAGTCATCAACTAATCCTCAACCGTGTAATGTCAAAAAAGCGAAAATTTTATGTCGTATGGGAAGGGCGACAGCGTGGGGTTTTTACGGAATGGAGCGAGTGCGAAGCCCAAATCAAAGGTTTTCCAGAAGCCAAATACAAGTCGTTTGACACGCTGGCCGAGGCCGAAGCCGCCCTGCGCGAGAACTATTGGAGTTTTGTCACACCCAAAGCCAAAGCTCCTACCCAAGAGCCACCCGCCAAGGTAGGACGGCCCAATTTTGAGAGTATTGCCGTAGATGCCGCCTGGAACACCGCCACGGGCGACATGGAATACCAAGGGGTGTACATACGCACAGGGCAGAAAGTGTTTCACCAAGGGCCATTTCGTGACGGAACCAACAACATCGGTGAGTTTTTGGCGATTGTGCATGGATTGGCCTATTTGCAAAAACACAACAGCAATTTGCCCATTTATTCAGACTCCAAAACGGCCATCAGTTGGATAAAACGCAAACACGCCAACACCAAATTGGAAGTCACGCCCGCCAACAAACCGCTCTTTGAACTGCTCCAACGCGCCGAAGAATGGCTCGCCAAAAATACTTACGCCAACCCCATCCTCAAATGGGAAACTGAATATTGGGGAGAAAATCCTGCTGATTTTGGACGAAAATAAGTGTAGTTTTGTTCCAAAAAATAACCCTCACCGATTTTTGCACTTTAAAGAAGCGCAAACCTGCGAGGGCTAAAACACGAATTGATATGGAATCTTTTGCAACCAATACGCTTCGCACGCACGAACTGCGCCATACGGGCTGCCGAGAAGACATCCTCACGCTCTTTTATACACACAAAACCGCGCTTGCTCACGGCGATTTGGAAACCGTTCTCCGCGACCGCTACGACCGCGTAACTATCTACCGAACCCTCAAAACTTTTGCCGACAAAGGCATCATTCACAAAGTGTTGGACGAAGATGGGCTGCGCTACGCGCTCTGCAAAGACACCTGCCACGACCACGACCATCATCACGACCACGTTCACTTCAAATGCGCTGCCTGTGGCCAAACCACTTGTTTGGACGAGGTGCGTATCCCTATGATTCAACTCCCGAGCGGCTACCAAAAACGCGAAACTAATCTGCTGATTCAGGGTACTTGCCCCAAATGTAGTCAGTAAGTATTGATTATTCTTCCCAACCCATTGAGCGTTCGATGGCTTTGTGCCAGCCTTTGTAAAGTTTGGCGCGTTGGGCTTCGTCCATGTTGGGTTGCCAAGTCTGAGCAATGCCCCAATTTTGGCGTAAATCGTCCAAATTAGACCAATAT
>JALOLW010000415.1 GCA_025455795.1 Spirosomataceae bacterium | reverse complement strand
TGTGTGCTGTTTTACCGTGATGACTGGGCGAAAGAGTAGTACTATACGATGACAACTCAATAAAACAGTCTCCTCAAAATGCAGGGAAAAACGTTTTTGATACGTCTTTTTTTAAAATCAAATCCCACTCACAAACCATGCAAAATCGAAGAGAATTTTTGAGACAATCACTCCTAACAGGCGCGGGACTTGCCACGGCAGGAATGACAGCGCGTAGTTATGCCAAAATCATCGGTGCCAACGACCGCGTGCGGGTAGGCGTGGTAGGCTTTTCAGACCGTCACCGCGCGTCGCACGTGGGGCCGTTCAAAGAACTGTCTAAGTCTATGAATTTTGAAATAACGTCACTTTCAGATATTTGGAACCGTCGCCGTGATGAAGGTAAGGCGTTTTTGGACAAGCAGTTGGGGGGCAATGTAAAGGTGTTTCGCAACAACGAAGAAATGTACGATGCCAAAATGGTGGACGCGGTTTTTATGAGTACCGCCGATTTTCAACACGCGCTTCATACCATCGAAGCGGTCAAAGCGGGCTGTGATGTCTATGCCGAAAAACCGCTGTCAGAAACGATGGAAGACAACCGCGCGGTACTGAAAGCGGTCAAAGAATCGGGCAAAATCGTGCAGATTGGTTCGCAGCGTCGCAGCGGTGAAAATTACTGGGCGGCGGCAGATTTTATCAAATCGGGCAAGTTTGGCCCCATTGTGATGGTAGAATTGATGTGGAACGTCAATCAGCCGGGGCGTTGGCGGCGGCCTGATTTGGTGGCAAGCCTCAAAGAATCGGACGTGGACTGGATGCGCTACCAAATGAACCGCCCCAAAACTGCCTTCGACCCCCGCAAATATTTGGAATACCGACTTTTTTGGCCGTATTCGTCGGGCATCCCCGGGCAGTGGATGAGCCATCAGATTGATACCGTTCACTGGTTCAGCGGCTTGGCACACCCGCGTTCTGCCGTGGCCAATGGCGGCATTTATCAGTGGAAAGATGGCCGCACCAACGCCGATACGCTCACCGTGGTATTTGACTACGGTCCTGCCAACGACCCCACGACGGGCTTCCAAGTACAGTTTACGAGTCGTTTTTCCAACGCGGCGGGCGAAACCAAAGAGTTGTACTACTCCAACGGTGGCATGATCAACCTCGACACCAACGAAATCAGCCCCACGGGCGGCCTCCGAGAGCGGGAAGCCAAAGCGATGGGCTTGCAAGCCAATCTACTCCCCACCATGAAACTCGAAGGAGCCAAAGTAGAAACCTCCGCCAACACGGGCAACGACCCGCTCACGTTCAACCACATTAAAAATTGGATGGAGTGTGTACGCAGCCGCAAGCAGCCCAACGCCCCGATTGAGGCTGGTTATCAGCACTCTATCGCTACCATCATGGCCACGGCGGCCTATCGTACAGGGATGCGGGTGACGTTTGACGAAAAAACACAAGAAGTAATGGCAGGCGGAAAGCCCTTCAAATATTGATACTGACCCAATCCAAACCCACCTCAGCAGCGGCGCAGCATTGCGTCGCTGTTTTTTTTAGGAGAGTATGACACTGCAAGCCCCCGTTTGGTGTAGTCTGTGACTGCGCCAAACGGGGGCTTGCGGACTCCGTCCGCCCACAATCGGCAGGCCACGCAGGATCTATCACAAACTCGCCCACGCGCCGCACCAACATATCCAAACCCTCCGCAAACTCCTCCGCTGTGGCAGGGTTTTGTTGAAGTTGATGCAAAAGACTTTTCGTCCCTGCTTTGGTACGGTAGTTTTGGTACAGACGGTAGGCCACATACAAGGCCGCCAACCCAAAAATCAAAATAAGACGTAGGCTCATGTCAAATGATGATTAGGGTTTCCATTCCAAAATATGTAAGTTGTCTTCTGCATCAATCTGATAGAGGCGGTTGCCTTGCATCTGCAAAGTATTTGAAAAAGGTATCATGCCCGATGCACCCTCCAATACAGTACTATCTATCAACTCACAACTGTACTTGTCAAATATGCCTACCCTCATCCTGTAACAATCAGTCATGAGCAGATAGTCTTTGTAAATCACAGGATTGGTTTGCATACTGCTGAACATTTCTCGCTGACTGAGCCAACTTTGACTAAGATCTACTTCGGAAATTACTCGGCCTGTACTTATATCAAAGACATAGTAATATTCCGCAGGATTGCGTACAAATAGTTCTGAGCCATCTATGGTCATATTGACAGTAGGCATTTTGAAATCAAACCGCCACTTGATAGCTCCCGTAAGGGCATCCAAGGCAAACAATTTATGCCCACTGACCGCTACGAGAATGGTTTGCGTTGGCTCGTGATAACGAAAAGTTCGTATTTTGTGAGACCGCGTATCACCAAACTCCTCCCATGTTCCCAACGATTCGACATCAAAACGCCATACTTCGTTGCCCGTGGCTAATTCGTGTACGGTTAAGATTGCCCCTTTTTTAGAAATAAAAAGGTCTTCATTAATTACATACCACATTCCGTTGATGCCGTATAGTAATGGATAGATATTTTTAATCTCATTGGTAGCTGTATCAAAGGTGAACCATTCAGCATCTATTTGATTCAAATTGTTAATTACTCCCCAGGCTATACCATTTTCCTTGCCTCTGAAATGCAAAACTTTTTCATACGTCTTTGTCTCAGTGAGGGTAGTTAATGAAAATATTCTACTTGTGCTACTCCCTTCGGCACCGATTATGAACAAGTTGTTATCAATTAAATGGGGAATATGATAGGTATTATCAAGTTTAATGGTACTATCATCAATATGGATGGTAACGCTTCCATTGAGTTGCCCATAAATCCAATTTTTGTCAAACGTGATTAAATGACCAACGTTATTGATGAGTGGTTGCTGATATTGAAACATAGGTATGAATACAGGTTTATTCGATGAAAAATACTTTTTTGAAATTAGCCAAATCGTCAAAATGATTGATAATCGCATTTGCCATTGCTGTTTTCTCTGCCTCTGTGCCACTTCTTAAATCACCTCTATCCAACAACTGATTTGCCTTAGTAGCGGGTATGGTTTTTAGCTTGTCAATGTTTTGTTGCAGGGCTTGTTTAACGGCGGTTTTGAGATAGTCGTAGTTGAGTGTACCATTTTGGGCAAAACTGCCTTTGCCATCAAACAACCATTTCATGTCTTCTAAATCCTCAATCTGTTTCAAATCTTTCACAAACTCATCGGCCATGCCGTTGTAATAGGTTGGTGAGAATGTACTCCAAGATTTCAACTCTAAACGCTTACCTTCACTCAGAACGATGTCTATTCTACGTTCAACCCCGTTCAATACAGTTCTTGATTCAAACTCGGTAATGTTAGTCCAATTTTTCTTGGCATAACGTAAGATCCACTCTGCGCCAATGAATTTGCGGCTGGTATTATTCCACATTTCATTCATCACTGGCAAAATGTTTTTGGTGTTGGTGGTATTGCCCAAGAAATCTACAAAATCCAATAACTCCCCTGCTTCGAGGGTTTTGCCTGCTGTATTTGTAACGCCCAACTCATCTACTACATCGCTACCACTTCTACCAAAGATTCGATAACGGTCAAAGATAGCTTTAAACTGGTCGAAGCCCAAGTTAAGAGGAATCGGGTTTTTTTCCAAAATGTCGGCCATTTTGGTCAGTACTTCTTTATTTTTCTTTAGTGCTGGACGTTGAGCCAAGTGCATTATTTCCCAACATTGAACGAGCCTTGGGTCGTCGGTAAGCATTTTTCTAAAATTGACATCAGTGATAGCATCTTGTAAAGCAGCAGTAGTAACATTGGGGTATTTCAGTAAACTTAGGAGATTGACAACTTGCGTGCCTTCTTTCAAAT
>JALOLW010000414.1 GCA_025455795.1 Spirosomataceae bacterium | reverse complement strand
GCGATTTTTGCGTGAGGCTGCTATGTTCACTTGTTTTCTTTTGCGTCATAAGACAGATTCTGCTTGGATACATCCACAATAAACCGATTGCGTAGTAATCTTCTCCCCAATAGCACTGGAAAACGCATTTCGCTGCGGTCGGCGAGCGAAAATTCGGTCAAAATTCGCTTGCCAAACAATACTATCCTGGTCTTAATCACATAACGCATCTCGGTCTGGCCAAAAGAATTTTTGATGGCCCTCAACTCAAACGAGTTGGTTACAAAACGTTTGTGTTTTTCGGCGCGGTGGGCGGGCAGATAAAAACTCAACTTGCCGTCTTTTTGGAGTTTGACTTTGAAACAATGAATCGAAGACGTGTAAGCTCCCGTGTCAATTTTGGCGCGAACATCGGCCAAGCCCAAATCGGGCAAATCTATCAGGTCAGTACGGCCTATGAAGCGTTTTTCTTTTTTGACCGTTATTACTTTTCCCATATTAGCAAAGATTATCGAGTATCAGTATTTTCCACTTTGCGGTATTTCCAATAAAAAGTGTGGTTATTTCCAAGTTTAGGCAGTCCAAATTTACGATACTCTGTGGCACTCTGTGTCTTCTCCGTGATTCTCTGTGTCCCAAAATATCTCCCATAGTAAACTTTGTAAAATCTAAAACTGGGAATCGCTGAACCAATAGCTTTTCCCACTTATTTACTCGTCAATGCTCGCAGCGGACTGATACGCGCCACAATGAGCGTCGGAATCAGCAGCACGAGGGCAATGAGGGTGAGCGTACCGGTATTGAGCAGCAACACCGATACCCAATCAAACGTAATCGGAACGGTGTCCATAAAATAATTGACAGGGTCTAAGGGGATAATTTCGAGCCGCTGCTGAAGCCAACAAATCCCCAAGCCGACCACATTGCCAATCACTAAGCCCTTGATAGCCAACTGCATTCCTACGTAAAAAAACACCCGCCGAATCTGCCGATTGGGGCTACCGAGGGTTTTGAGCAGCCCCACCATCGGTGTGCGCTCCATCATCATCACGAGCAGTACCGAGGCGATGTTGAAAGCAGTCACAAAAAAAATCAGCACCAACAGGATGGCCGTGTTGGTATCGAGCAATTTGAGCCATTCAAACACCGCCCGAAACCGCTCCGTAACGCGCTCCATGCGGAGGTCGTTGGGAAGGCGGGCGTATAAGTTTTTGGAAACGGGTTCGAGTTGTTCAAAATCTTTGACAAAATACTCATAACTCCCCACCGAGTCGCGGCCCCAACCATTGAGTTTTTGAACCAAGGCAATATCGCCCAAAACCAACTGATTGTCAAACTCTTCGAGGTTGGTTTCATAGATACCCACGATTTTGAGTTTACGCACGCGCGGCGGTTGCTGCACAAAATACAGCAACACTTCATCGTTGAGGCGCAGTGCCATTTTGTTGGCAATCACCTTACTGATGATGAGTTCTTTGGCATCGGCAGTGTCCGAAAACGTAATTTTGCGGCCTTCTACCATGCTTTCTTGGAGCAACGCCCAGTCAAAATCGCGCCCAACGCCTTTCAAAACAATGCCTTGCAGTTCGTCGGGGGTTTTGAGAATACCCGCTTTGTGGGCCACGGCTTGGCGGTGGCGGAGTCCTTCTACCTGTTGCCATTGGTCATACACCGACGTGTGAAGCGGAATCGGGGGTTCTTCAAATGATGTATTGAGCGAGAGTTTGGACACTTGAATGTGCGACCCAAACAAAAATACTTTCTGCGATATGGTGTTTTTGAAACCCAATAACACCGCCAACGCCACAATGCCGACAGCCACACCGAGCGCAATCGTGATAATACCCACCCGCGAAACGGTGGCCGAAAAAGTAGCTTTATCGGGTTTTTGAATACGTTTGGCAACAAAAAGGGGGAAATTCACTTTATTTTTTGTTTCAATGTCTTTGGTAATCACAACGCGAAAATGCTACATTTGGATTTAAAAAACGATAAAAACATGAAGGCGTTTGAAAATTGGGAGTTTGAAGAAATTCATCGGGTGTTTGGTTACAAGCGTATTTATCGGAATTTTAGCGCGTTGGAGGACTGGTTGAAAGCAGAGTATCCTTTGACAGAATTTCAAAATTACCAACTCGAAACGCTACGAAACAATGCCGAACTGTATGTCGAAACTTGGAACGAAGACGAATTGAAGTTTTTTTTGATAAGCCCTCTTGTTCAGCAAGTTGGGTTTGGTAATGAATACTATAAGCCGTTTACGCAACGTCGGCTTAGTGCCAAAATAGGCGATATTGAAGTGGCTGGTGTGGCCGATTTTATGATTGCAACAGGGCTTCAAAATCCCCGTGAGCCATTCTTCTTCATCCATGAATATAAGCAAGAGCGTAAGCGCGAAAACGACCCTCTGGGGCAAGTGCTGATAGAAATGCTGGCGGCACAAGCCAAAAACAAAAACTCTCAAGTGCTTTATGGTGCATATGTAGTTGGCAGGATGTGGTTTTTTGTTGCTTTAAAGGGCAATGAATACGCCGTAAGTCATGCTTTTGACACTGCTCAAAATGACATTTTTCAGATATTCAAAATGCTTTTGTTTGTCAAAGAAAAAATCGAAACTGTTTTTTTAAAAATAGACCATTAACCCCTATAACTTTTTCTACAAATGAGCCTTACTTTTCTCTGTGTCACCTGCTATTTCAAAGGCGGGGATTTTATGCGGGCTTGCAAAGAAGCTGGCAACACCGTCTATCTGCTCACGGCCAAGAAAATGGAACACAAACCCTGGCCACACGAAGCGATTGACGAGTTTTTTTACTTGGAAGACGATTCCAATACCCTCCCCAATTTTGAGACGATGCTCACGGGGCTGTCGTACATGATGCGTAGCCGCAAGATAGACCGTGTGGTGGCGTTGGATGATTTTGACGTAGAAAAAGCCGCGTTGATTCGGGAGCATTTCCGAATCCCCGGCATGGGCCAAACCACCGCCCGCTATTTCCGCGACAAGCTCGCCATGCGCGTCCAAGCCCGCGACGCTGGCATCAAAGTACCGCCTTTTTCGGCCTTGTTCAACGACGTCGAAATCACCGAATACCTGCGTGCCACCTCCGCGCCTTGGGTCATCAAGCCGCGCTCCGAAGCCTCGGCAGCAGGCATCAAAAAAGTCCACAGTTTTGACGAGGCGTGGGAAAAAATCCACGGCTTGGGCGAAGAACGCCACCTGTTTTTGATTGAGCAGTTCAAGCCCGGCGCGGTTTATCACGTGGACGCGCTCTCACTCGACCGCAAGGTGATTTTTCAGCGCAGCAGTCAGTATTTGGACACGCCTTTTGAGGTGGCACACGGCGGCGGCATATTTCGCTCCGTGACGGTGCCGTTTGATTCCAAAGACGCCAAAGCCCTCAAAAAAATGAACGAACAGGTGTTGAAAGCGTTTCAGATGAATTACAGCGCGTCGCATACGGAGGTCATCAAATGCCACGAAGACGGCGAGTTTTATTTTTTGGAAACGGCTTCGCGCGTGGGAGGTGCTCACTTGGCCGAAATGGTGGATTTTTCGTCGGGCATCAATCTTTGGGCAGAATGGGCCAAAATTGAATCGGCTATTGCTCACGGCACTGACTATCAACTGCCTGCGGTGCAGGATTTTTACTCGGGTATCATCATATCGTTGGCGCGGCACCAGTGGCCCGACACGGGCGTGTTCAACGACCTCGAAATCGTTTGGCGCATGAACGAAGAATACCACGTGGGGCTGATTGTGAAGTCCACAAGCCGCGAGCGCGTACTGGCACTGATGGACAAATACGCCCACATCATTCAGCAAGATTTCCACGCTTCGGCACCCGCCAAAGACAAGCCGACGCA
>JALOLW010000413.1 GCA_025455795.1 Spirosomataceae bacterium | reverse complement strand
ACTTCCGCGTGGGTCGCTTGTTCAACATTACCCGCAACCGCCCTACTCTTCCCGTCAATTTTACCGAAAACATCAACTTCACCGTGGCGGGTAGCGATTACAACACGGGCTATCGGGTGTTGAAATACGAATTCAGCAAAAAGTCGGCGTCGGGACGTAATCTTGGCGATGCCGATATTTCGATTCTCCGCTTGGCCGATGTGTATCTGATGCGCGCCGAGGCCAAACTCCGCAAAAACAACGACGCGGCGGGCGCATTGGCCGATGTCAATTTGGTACGCGCGTCGCGCACGGCGGGAGGCACACCTGCCCCTGCGCTCACGAGCATGAATCTCGACTTGCTCTTGCGTGAGCGAGGGTTTGAGTTGTATTGGGAAATGGTACGCCGTACCGACCTCATTCGTTTTGGTAAGTACGAAGGCGTTTGGACCGAAAAGACCAACAACGACCCCAAAAAACGCATTTTCCCTATTCCACAAACGGCTATTGACGGGGCTTCCAACCTCCCAGGTTATTTGAGACAAAACGATAGCTATTGATTCTCACTGCTCTCCTGCATCGGCAGTTTGACCAAACCACGTTTCGGTCAAACTGCCGTCGGAGACAAAAAACATAGTTTCGTGTCTCCGACGCGCTAAGTAGCCATAACAAGGCTCTCTATCCTCACAATCAGTAGATTAATCGGCTGATGGGGGTTGGGTGTTTGCAAAGTTTTTACATTTGCTCACTAAACTAACTTTCGTCATGCGTTTGGCCAATTCCGACCAACTTTTTCGTATTCTGTTTCACCTGCTCTTTTGGGGGATTTGGCTCTTTTCACCTTTTCTCGACCGAGACTTGGACAGCGAGCGTGGGAAGTTTTTTTTGAATGTCATCTTCCCGATTTCTCTTACCAACATTCCCCTGTTTTTTATCAATACCGAACTTCTGATTCCAAAGGTATTGGTCAAAAAAGGGTCAGGGCATTACATCCTTTGGTTGGTGATACTGATAGCGGTATTTTTTGCTCTCCAAACCCTCATGCGAGAGGGGCTGTCGGGGCGGGAGCCACAGGCACTCACGGGGCGGCGAGGCGTGTTCAATATTTTTACGTTGCTACCAGTGATGTTTGCGGCGGCGGTGAGTACTGGCTACGGACTCATTGGGCTAATGAGCCGCCAAGACAAAGCCCGCCAAGCCGAAAAAGAAGAACGCCTGCAATCTGAACTGTCGTTTTTGCGTTCGCAGATAAGTCCGCATTTTATTTTCAACGTTCTCAACGGCATCGTTTACTTGATTCGCTCCAAATCAGAGCAAGCCGAGCGCGTCACGATTCAGTTGTCAGAATTGATGCGTTATATGCTTTACGAGTCTGATGGAGAACAAGTTACGCTTGAAAAAGAGTTGAAATATTTAGAAAATTATATCCAACTTCAACGGTTGCGTTTTGAGGATGATGTGCAGATTGACTTTGAGGTAAACGGCCAAATAAGTACGCAGATGATTGAGCCAATGCTGCTGATTCCGTTTGTCGAAAACGCCTTCAAACACGGCGTAGGGATGATAGAAAGCCCATTGATTGACATCAAAGTCATTTGCGATGAAAAGTCACTCGTGTATCGGGTCAAAAACAAAATCGCGCCCGAAACGCCCGAACACAAAGACCGGAGTTCGGGCATTGGCCTCAAAAACGTGCGCCGTCGTTTGGAGTTGCTTTACCCAGATACCCATGAGTTCAGCGTCCAGCAAATGGAAGGTTGGTTTGAGATAGCGTTGAAGTTAAAGTTGAAATAGCCCCCACACCCCCAGAGGGGGCTTAGACCCGTTCCACGCTGGTATTCCAGTGGCGAACCACCTTCATTCTTAAGTAGTAAAACGTATTTAGTTGATAATAGTATTTTCTCAATACTACTTATTTTCCTTGTTCCATTCTCCGTATTTCCTTGTCCCAAAAGATATGACAAAACTCAAATGTATCGTGGTAGATGACGAGGCGTTGGCCCGCCGATTGATGGAAGAAAACATCCGCCAAGTACCGTTTCTGGAACTGATAAGCACCTGCAAAAACCCTTTTGAGGCGATGGAGGTACTACAACAAGAGAAAATAGATTTAGTATTTCTGGACATCCAAATGCCCGGAATGCTCGGTACGAAGTTTTTGGAGAGTTTGGTCGAAAAACCAATGGTGATTTTCGTGACGGCTTATTCCAATTACGCCGTAGAAAGCTACGACCTCAGCGTGGTGGACTACTTGATGAAGCCCGTGAGTTTGGAGCGATTTGTCAAGGCCGCCCACAAGGCTTACGAGCTTCATCAAACCAAAAGTAACTCTAAAACGCCCCATACCAGCGATACGCCCGATTACTTCTTTGTCAATGTCGAGTATTCACTCGTCAAAATCACCATCAGCGAGATTTTATTTGTGGAAGGACTGAAAGATTACGTCAAGATTTTTCTTCAAAACCAGACCCGCGCTGTTCTCACCAAAGCCACCATGAAATCCATCGAAGAGCGGCTGACGGTCAAAAACTTCATGCGTGTGCATCGGTCCTACATTGTCAATTTGGACAAAATTGAGTCTATTCGTGGTAAAAGCATCACCATCCAAAAGCACGAAATCCCCGTGAGTGAGAGCCAAATAGACGAACTCCTCAAAACCATCAATTATACCAAGTAATTACGAACCGCGTTGAGGCCGCCCGTTAGGTTTTTGAGGTTCACAAAACCGTGATTATCTGCCAAATACTTGATGGCTTTTTGGCTTCTCATGCCGCTTTGGCAATGCACTACAACGGTTTTATCGCGGCTAATTTGAGTCACAAAATCAGCCAATTTTGAAAGGGGCATCGAGAGTCCACCCAAATTGTCCGTGGCGTATTCGTGGGCTTCGCGCACGTCAATAACTTGAAAATCTGCCCCTTCGGTTTGCATTGTCAAAAAATCCTCGACCGAAAGCTCATCGTTTTGCTCAAGTTTTGACACCCCGCAAAATGCCTCGTAATCAATCAACTGCGTGATACGCGGTCGGTCGGGAAGCTTGGGTACGCGGATGATGCGCGTGGTGAGCGTGAGCGCGTCCATCACAAAGAGTTTGCCCGCGAGGGGTTGACCTATTTGGGCAATGATTTTGAGGGCTTCGTTGGCTTGCAAACAACCAATCATCCCCGGCAAAACGCCCAAAACACCCGCTTCGGCGCAGTTGGGCGCAAGCTCTGGCGGCGGGGGTTGCGGAAACAAATCACGGTAGTTGGGGCCGTTTTGGTAGTTGAACACCGCCACTTGCCCTTCAAAACGGTAAATCGCGCCGTAAATGAGCGGCTTTTGGAGCAGTACACAGGCATCATTGACGAGGTAGCGCGTAGGAAAATTGTCAGAACCGTCAATCACGAGGTCGTATTTTGCCAAAATATCCAGTGCGTTTTGGGCGGTAAGTGCCTCAAAATAAGGCTCTACGTTGAGGTACGCATTGAGCGACCGAATCCGTTTGGCAGCCTCCTCTACTTTGGGGCGACCTACCGACTCACTACCGTACAAAATTTGGCGTTGAAGGTTGGTATCATCCACGCGGTCGGCGTCTATGATACCGAGCGTACCCACCCCCGCCGCCGCCAAATACAGCAAAATCGGACTCCCCAAGCCACCGCAACCCACTACCAACACCCGCGCCGCTTTGAGTTTTTGCTGGCCTTCAATGCCTATTTCAGGAATCAAAAGGTGACGGTTGTAGCGGCGCAGTTCGGCGGGAGAGAGCATGGGGGAGGTTTTTGAAGAAAACATTACAGAATCTCTTTCAATCGCGTTGCGTACAGAATCTCTTTCAATCGCGTTGCGATTTCATCGTCACTAATGTCGGCTTGCTCAGATTTGTCATAAATCGAAAGCAGCGTTACGGTGTCACCCTCCACGTGTACGTGCGTGATGACGCGCGCCCCACCGCTTTTGCCTGTATTTTTGGAAGAAATTTTGAGTCGAATTTTGTAGCAATTTTTGCCCAAAGGTGTGCCTTGAAAAGGATTATCTTCCAATAAACCGATAAGTGTAACAACATCGGCAGCCAATGAACGATGACGTTTGTACAACGCTTTAGACTCTCGCACGAAGTATCTTGATAAAACTACTTTGCTCATAGATAGCCCTCTGCTTTGAGTTCGGCAATATAAGAGGCGGCATCCTGCAATTCTATTTTGCCTTGTTTGTAGAGGTTGAGTTCTTGGACAGCCTCTTCGATGCCGCCCAAAATACGTTTGTCTTCTGCCGAAAGTGCCTTTTTCTTTCGTTTGATTTTTACGTAATCAAACTCCCGCAGCAGGTTGTAGATGAACCTGCTTTTTTTAGCATCTTCTACTTCTACGATGAACTGTGTCATGGTCATTGTGATTTGTTGGGGTAAAAGTACAAAAAAATCCGCTTCAAAGTGGACTTACAACAACGGGATTTTGACCGAAAAAGTAGCGTCAGTTTGGTGAATCTCCAAAAGGGTTGTGGTGAGAAAACTGTACAAGTTTCTCAAATTTTGAAGTCCTTGATTATTAGATGTTTCAACCTGTTTTTTAAGCTGAATGTTGTTGGTAACAGTCAGAAAATCTTCTTCTATCACAACGTCAATCGTGAGTGGCTTGGCGGGGCTTACGATGTTGTGTTTCAAGGCATTTTCTATCAAAATTTGGAGTGTAACAGGCACTATTTGTTTGTCCAAATGGGTTTTTGGCGTCTCAAAACGCACAATTAGATGACGGTCAAAACGAGTTTGTAGCAAAAATACATAGTGCTTCACAAAAGCCAACTCTTCGGACAGCGTCACCAATCCTTTGTCTTTGTGCTGAAGTACGTATCGAAATACTTTAGACAACTGCTGCAAAAACTGCCTTGCCAGGGTGGGATTTTCTTCGATAAGGCTGTCCAAAGACGTGAGGCTATTGAACAAAAAATGGGGATTGAGCTGATTTTTGAGGTTGTCAAACTGCACTTGTGATTTTTCTTGCTCGAGGCGGGCGGCACGGGTGGCATTTTCGCGCCATCGTGTCAAAAAGTGGTTGGCAATGAACCCCAAATTGACCATCACACTCGCAAAAAACGAGGCAAAAGCCCCAATGATAATGTTGATGCGATTGTCTGCAAGGGGTGCCAATATGGAAAATTGAGGAATATTTACCAACACAAACTTGGCCATGAAATACAAGAGTAGTTTGACCACGCTCCACCCTACAATCAGCTGAACAGCAATTCGTTTTGTAATATTTTCTTCAAAGGGTAGTCGCCGATTGAGATACAAATCAAGGTTGTAATAAAACAACCAAAGCCCGTGCAGTACCAAAAGCGTGACGACAAACATCACCGCCTGTGACTGCCACTGAATCTGGGGCAGTGCCCAAAAACGCGCTGCCACGCCAAGAATCGCAAAAAGCAGAAAGGCGATTTCGACGTATTTGTTGAATTTGAGTTTCATGTTACAAATCAACTTCAAACTTTCAAAATGAAACAATAAAAGGACACCAGACGCCCAAAAATTACTTTGAAGAAGAAGAATCGTTGTTTGAGAACCTGTTCATGGCATACCGCCATGCTGTGCAGAGAAGCGAAATATAGGGATTCTGTATCAAGCGTTTTTGTAGACTTTGTTACGATGCGCTACTTTGATGACCGTAATAGTAACGACCTCGTCCTCAATGGTATAAATGACTCGATAGTCACCCGAGCGAATCCGGTAGCAAGTTTTGCTTTTGGTACGCACACTTTGATAATCCGTCAATTTTTTCGCTCCATGGGGGCGCGGTTCTTTCATTAAGTGTTCAATTTCTCTAATGACTTGCAACTGAACTTTTACAGGTAACTTGGCTAATTCTTTATGGAACTCTGACAATTTTTGTGGCTAACCTCATCCCCATCCCTTCTCCTGCCAG
>JALOLW010000412.1 GCA_025455795.1 Spirosomataceae bacterium | reverse complement strand
CTCCCCCGCCGAGGATGGCGATTTTTGAAACCTTAGAAACACTCATAGTAGGAAAGCGTAGAAATTTACCGCGATTTTAGCTGTTTTTGGGCAGATTTTCCACCAAAGTCTATCTTTTTAAGCTAAAAAAACATATTTCACCTATCCACTTCACCCATCACAACATCAATAGAGCCGATGATAGCGACCAAGTCGGCAATCATGGCCCCGCGCGAAATATCGGCGATGACCGAGAGGTTGTTGAACGAACACGCCCGCGCTTTGCAGCGCACGGGTACATCTGAGCGGCCATCGGTACGAAAGAAAAAGCCCAACTCGCCTTTGGGGTTTTCGGCGCGCACATAAAAATCCATTGCTTTGGGGCGAATTTTCTTCGGGACAAGTGCTTGCGGGTCAAAGTCGGGCGTGCGGTGATGCTCGCCGAGGAGTTTTTCGAGGCATTGCTCGATGATTTTGACCGATTCCCAGCATTCCTGTACGCGCACGTAGTTGCGGTCCCAGCAGTCGCCTACGGTACCCATTAGCCCCTCCCCTATCGGAATATCGAAGTCCAACTCAGGATAGACCGAATAGCCGTCCACGCGGCGCAAGTCCCACCGCAACCCCGACCCGCGCAACATGGGTCCCGTACAGCCGTAATTGATGGCTACGGGCAATGGCAGTACGCCCACGTTGGCGGTGCGTTGGATAAAGATTTTGTTGTCAATCACCAACTGCTGCAATTCTTTCAGCTTTGGTTTGAGGTATTTGATGTACTCTTGGCAGCGTTCTTCAAAACCCACGGGCAAATCATAAAATAGTCCGCCAATCCAGATGTAATTGTAGAGCATCCGCGCCCCGCAGGTCCATTCGAGCAGGCGCAGGATGTGTTCGCGGTCGCGCATCATCCACAAAAACGGCGTGTAAGCCCCAATGTCCATGGCGTAAGTGCCAATCGCCACGAAATGCGACGCGAGACGGTTGAGTTCGGCCACCAAAACGCGTATGTATTCGATGCGCTTGGGGATGTCGTTTTCGATGCCGAGCATTCGTTCTACGCCCATCACGTAGGCGTGTTCGGAGTTCATGGCCGCCACATAATCCATCCGGTCCACGTAGGGAATGATTTGGTTGAAAGGCAGAGCTTCGGCGTGTTTTTCAAAACAGCGGTGCAGATAGCCCAAATGCGGCACTACATCCACGATGATTTCGCCGTCGGTGACAATTTCGAGGCGAAGTACACCGTGCGTGGAAGGATGCTGTGGCCCCATGTTGAGTAGCATCTCCTCACGCCGTAGCGTAGCGGCGGTGTACTTGTTGGGTTCGGAGGCGTTGAGGTGTGCGGAGTTGTATTGGTATTGGATGGCGGACATGAATAACTGCCTGTTTTTGAAATCGTTTTGAGTTATTTGGACATTTTAACCTCCTCTTTTACCACTTTCATCACGCCGTTCATCAGTCGCCAGTGACCAGGGAACGTACAGACGAAGGGGTAGTCGCCGGGTTCGGTGGGGGCGGTGAAAGTGAGGCGATACGTTTGGTCGGGATTGACCAAGGGCGTAGCCGCAATGATGTGATTGGGCAGGTTTGGCACGTAGTTTTTCTCGGCGGCGTCTTTTTGGGTGATCATTTTGTCGGCGGCGTTGCCGATGATGTCCATGCTTTTGGGCTTGCCAAAGACGATATTATGCTGCATGGCGTCGGGGTTTTCAAACACAATTTCCACGGGCTTGCCCGCCGTTACGCTAAACGTCTTGATGTCAAACTTCATGGCTTCTCTGATGGCTTTGAGCTTGATAACCTGCAAGTTAGGGTCAATTTGAGCAGCGTCAGTTGCGCCGTAAGACTCCATCAAAGCGGCAAATTTGCTTTTCAAGTCGTCAGAAACAATGTCTTTGAGACTGACCAACAACGCTTTACCCGCATCGTTGGTAGTAGCCTTGCGTTTGGGGTTCCAACCGTTCAAGATACCTTTGAAAACGGCGTTTTGGGCATCGGCCTCAAAACTACGAGCTTGCGCCAGTACCGCCAATACCGAATCTGAATGGGCGTACCAGCCGTAGCTACGCATGGCGCGTTCGAGGGCAAAATCGGCGAGTTTGGCGGGGCGTTTAATTTCAAAAGTTTTGGTCAGCGTATTGTTTTTAAATTCTTCTTCTTCGGCAATTTTGTTGTCGGCGTCAATCTTGGCCGTGATGCGAAGTTTACCCGCTTGCTCGGCTGTAAAACCAAAACGCCCCACCCACGGGCCGTTGTTGTTTTCGACGAGTTTGACCGTTTCGCCCGCACCGATGCCATTTTTCAGTTGATAACTCACCAAGTTGATTTTCAACCCCAAACCTTCAATCGCTACGTTTACGGTTGGCACTTGCTCTTTGGGCAAAGCCGCGCCCAAGTTACTGATTTCGAGCGTAATGGCCGCATTCTCTCGTACCGAAGGCACCGACGGATTGAGGATAATGTTGGTGATGGAGAGGTCGGGTTTTTGGGAATTATGAATGATTGAATGAGTGGATGATTGGGTATTTGTCATTCCGACGGAGGACGCTGCCGCCCCCGCGGGAATCTTTTCCGCTTCGTGCATCATTTTACTGTGGTCGTGGGATATGGACTTAGTTCCCTCCTTCGTCGGGATGACAAACGTCTGACGTTTGGCTAAATAAGTGCGGAGGAGTTGGCTGTTGTGGGCGTTGAGCATGACCCCGAAAGCGTCGGGTAGCCAGCGGTCGTCGGCTTCGGTAGCGGTTTCGAGACGGGTCAAAATGGCTTTTTCGAGGTCGGGCGTAAGCGGTGTTTCGGTTAGTTTGAGCAACGTATTCAAAACCACCAGCGGTTCGGCGTCGTTGAGGGCGTTGGCGTTTAGAAGCAGTTGGGCGGTATTGGCCTCGACGGGCATTACTTGTACTGCGTTTTTGCGGACAGCATTGCTCGGGTGTTTCAATAGTTCTGCCCAATTCACGCGGTCGAGTTGCCCCAATCCTTGCAGCGTCCAAAGGGCGTGAATTACGCCCGCGTTGAGACCCACTTCATCCACCGATTTGTCTTTGAGCATTTCCAACAACTGCGGTGCAACGTCGGTTTTGGCACGCTCTACCAGTAATCTTTGGGCGTGGCTACGCCAAAGGAGATTGGTGTTTTTGAGGTTGGCAAGCAGTTCATCGGGACGGTCTTTGGAGAGGCTAACAGGTTGATAGGCAGGTGCATTTTTGGCCGACACGCGGTAGATACGTCCGTGTGTGTAGTCGCGGAGGTCGGTTTCGTAGGCGTTGCCTTCGCCCATTTGGAAACCTTCGGGCTTTGGGTTGTGCTGAATGATAAAACTGTACCAGTCGGCTACCCAAACGGCCCCATCTGGGCCAACTTCTGAGAATACGGGCGAAAACCACTCGTCGGCCCCTGCCATGAGGTTGAAGGCTTCTTTGTCTTCGTAGTCAGTGCCTTTTTTGACCATTTGATTTTGGTGCAACACGTGGCCCGTTGGCTCGGCTACAAACGCCACTTGGTTCCAATATTTTTTGGGGAAAGCCCGTGCGGTGTAGAAATTATGCCCTGCGGCGGCGGTGTAGCCCCCAAACACGTCCACCTGCCGAACACGCGGCGTGATGGTTTTCATGTCCTTGTGGGTGTCGGTGCTGCGGCTGCCGTTGTCGCGGCCCATGCCCAAGTTGCCCTTGAAATAACGATGCGGAATGGCCATGTACCAACCGTGGGCATTGTTAGCCGTAGAGCCAAAGACATCGCCCGCTTCGTTGAACGCAAAGCCCCAAGTGTTGTTTGAAGTGCTGGTCATCCATTCCATTTTGGAGCCGTCAGCTTTGAAGCGGAAAAATGCTTGGCCAAATTGGAGTGAATCGGCGTTGGCGGGGAGCTTGCCTTTGTAGCCCGAGTAACCT
>JALOLW010000411.1 GCA_025455795.1 Spirosomataceae bacterium | reverse complement strand
TAATTTTCTTCCACCTTGCTCCCCGCTTTTTTTGGCTAAACTCCAAATGTGATTTATATATTCGTTTTCGCCTTCTTTTTCTAAATCGTGAATGGCATCATAACTTGTAAGCCAATTATCTCTATCTCTAACAGGCGTAGGTGGAATAAACGGCTTTACGTCTTTTGCAGTTCCAACAATGAAAACGCGCTCTCTACTTTGCGGAACACCGTAATCGGCCGCGTGATATAGCTGATAACTTATATCATATCCAAGTTCATTGAAATCATGAAGAATTTTATCAAGTGATTCTTTGCGCGTTTTCATCAATAATCCTTTGACATTCTCGGCAACAAATACTTTTGGCTTCGTGAGTTTTATTGCTTCAACCATATAAGTATAAAGGCTGCTTCTTGCGCCACTTATACCTAAGCCTTTTCCATTTATTGATATGTCTTGACAAGGAAAACCTCCGATTAAAACGTCTGCTTGGGATGGTAGTTTGTCCATATAATCACGTATATCTCCGCAATAGATATTACTGTCAATGTTTCGTGCATAACTTTTACAAGCATATGGATTTAGTTCATTCGCCCATTCAATTTTGAAAGGATTTTTACCATAATAATTCCCAAATATTGAAAATCCACCAATAAACCCAAGATCCATACCTCCACAACCTGAGAATAAAGAAACTACCGAAAACTCTTTTGATTTTTGCAGCACACTTGGTGAAACTCCTCTTGGCGTTGTTTTGTGTTTGATGAGTGTTGCTTCTTTTGTAACAGTAGTTAAAACATCATTGCCTAACTGAGAATATTGTTCACTTAGTCCTGTGGTGGGCATATTAGAAGAAAGCCCAAATGTTTCGTTTTGTATCATTGATAGGGTAAGAAAATTATATCGCCTTGAAAGTCCAAATATACAACGTCCTAAAAAATATTTTCCATTTTCAACCTACTTTTATCAACATCTGAGGTTTGAATTTTCTACTTCCTCACCAACCCCACGCCCAGCGTAATAAGCCCGAAGATAAGCACAAATACGCCCACAAACAAAATAGCGATGAACTCGTTGGGCTGGGTGAGGCCACGCCCAATAGCGGCGGCAAAAAATCCACCACTCACCAAAATAGCCGCAAGTGGAAAACTCACACGCACCGCCCACTTCCATGCGGGCGAAAGCCGCGCGGCATCTACATAAAGCAGTGTCACGAGCGACAAAATGACCAATACGCCCGCGTGGGCATGGCCCGCCCGAAACATGGATTTTTGGAAATCGGTGAGGGCGAGGTCGTCGGCTTGGCCGCTCAGTACAGTGAGGAGGAAATACCCTCCGTAAGCAATCGTCGGCACGGTCAAAATGATGATACCTGCCATTTTTTTGGTTTCTTTGGTCATGGTAGTAGTTGGTTTACCCCCCCTTTCCCCAGCCCCTCCCCTGTTGGGGGAGGCTGGGTGGGGGTTTTAAAATGTCAAACGATAAAACGGAATGGGCAAAAATCCTTGCTGATAAGCCGTACCGACGCGGTTGGTGCGGGGGTTGTAGGCTTGTTGAAACACATTTTGATTGTTGGTAAAGTTCTGTAAATCAATGGCTATTTCATCTGTGAGGCGGCGGCGGTTCATCTTGAAGCCGAGTTTCAAATCGGTTCTGAAATACCCGTCTTGCTGCTGCATAAAGGCGCGGCTGTCGTCGTAAACGGTGGCGCGGGCTTCGGCAGAGGCCGTGAGATTGATGGGCCGCACAAAACGCCCACCCGCCGTGGTCAGTTTCCAGTTGATACTCAAGATATTGTCGCGGCGACCGAGCCGAAACTCTTTGCCAAAAAGCGTATTTAGCACGTAACGACTGTTGAAGGGTGTATTGCGCTCCATGCCGTCGCTGCCCGTGTATTTGGAGTCAAACAACGACCCCGTTACCAAGAAGTAGTAGTTGTTGGAAAAATACTTTTCGAGGGTCACCTCTACGCCATAGTTGCGGCCCGTGCCTTCATTGACCAACCGCCCACGGTCAATCGGCGCAAAATCAGCCCCTTCTACCAGCACCGAATAAAAACTTGGGGTTTGTTCTACGGGTACGTCAAACAGCGATTGGTAGTAGGTTTCTACTTTCAAGCGGAGGTTTTCGGTGAGGCTGCGCTCGTAGCCCAACACCAAGTGATGACTGCGCGTAAAGCCCAAGTTTTTGTTGGTGAGGGCATAGCTGCCGTCGGGTTGGCGGGTTTGATAAAACGACAACAAAATGGGTTGTAGATTGCTGTGCAAGCCGTAAGCAAGACTCAAATTACTGCCGTCTTTGAGCGCGTAACTCAGCCCCAAACGGGGTTCAAAAGCGGTTTTTTGGTTGAGTTCGTAGTGCATAGCAGTCAGTCCCGCGTTGAGTGTGAGGTTTTGACTGAAACGGTGCTTCCACTGTACGTACGCCTGAGAGAGTGCGGTTTCGCCGTTGTTGTTGCGTTGATACACTTGCTTTGGGTACAGGTTGGCATTGAGCAAATCGAAGCGGTTTAAATCCACAATGACCCCACCCGATATTTTGTTTTTGGCGTTGATTTTGTGGTTGATGTTGGCGTTGAGTGAGAGTTTTTCGTTGGTAAACTCCGCCATTTGGTTTTGGATTTCTTGCAAAACCTCCTTTTTATCAGGCCGATACAGCACTGTGTCGCCCTTAAAATCTTGGAATGTACGCGAAGCCGAAAGCGTGATTTTGCCGTAGGTTTTGTCCGAAAAACGGTGTTCGTAGGCCAGTGCGGCCACGCCCGTACTGTAATTAACGCGGGTGTTGGTATTTTCGTCGCCGTAGGCATCCCCTTTTTCGGTGTCCACATCTTTGCCCAAAAACGTTACGTTGCTGCGCCCGCCAATCGTCCAAAATGTCAAATTCCCTTTTTTACCCACAGGAAGGTCAGTTTTGAATGTAAAGTCTTGGTAATAAGGCGTTCCTGCAATCTCAAAGCCCAGATTTGACATAATACCAAACAGCGAATAGCGGTAGTTGAGCAAGTACGACGCTTTCGATTTTTTGCTCAAAGGCCCTTCGGCACCCACTTCCACGCCGTTGAAGCCCACTTGGGTCAAAAACTCGTGTTTTTCGTCGTTGCCTTTGCGGAGACGCAGGTCAAATACCGACCCGAGGGCGTTGGCGTACTCGGCAGGAAACGCGCCTGTCAAGAAGTCAGACTTGGCCAACAAGTTGGCATTGAGCATCGAAACAGGCCCGCCCGAAGTACCCAACGAACCGAAATGATTGGGGTTGGGAATGTTCACGCCGTCGAGCCGCCACAGGAGTGAGGCGGGCGAATTTCCGCGCACAATGATGTCGTTGCGGGCATCGTTGGCACCACTCACGCCCGCAAAATTGGCCGCCATGCGCGAGGGGTCGCCGAGGCTACCCGCGTATTTGAGGGTTTCGGCGGGGCTAAAAGGCCGCGCCGAAACGGTCGTCATTTCGTTGTTGGTCACGCGGTTGTCTTCGGTGCGCTGGTATTTGACGGTTACTTCGTTGAGGTTGGTCAGACTTTCGGTCATCGGAAAATCAAGCACTACTTCTTTGCCCGCATTGACGATAATATCTTTGGCAAAAATCTCCTCGTACCCCATGAACGTGGCTTTGAGTGCTACGCGGCCTACGGGCACTTTGGCAAGGCGAAAGTTGCCGTCGGTGTCGGTGGTGGTGCCAATGAGCGGACTGCTACCCACAACCACAATCGTAGCCCCAACGACGGGTGCCTTGGAGGCGGCATCGGTGATTTTGCCTCGCACGGTTTGTGTTTGGGCATTGACCTGTGCGCTTTGCATTAGGAGCATTAAAAATAGAGGAACTCTGACAATTTTTGTGGCTAACCTCATCCCCATCCCTTCTCCTGCCAGGAGAAGGGGGCAATACATAGTCCCTCTCCTGACAGGAGAGGGATT
>JALOLW010000410.1 GCA_025455795.1 Spirosomataceae bacterium | reverse complement strand
TGAACATCAGACCCTACCGCGCTACGACTGACGAAGAGGCCGTTTGGCAAATCATCAAAACCGTCATCGAAACGGGCGACACTTGGGTATTTGCGCCCGACAGTTCCAGAGAAAAAATGATAGATTACTGGACTTCGCCCGACAAATTCGCCTATGTCTGCGAGGCAGAAGGAGACATTGCGGGTATTTTCTTTTTCAAGGCCAATCAACCCGACCTCGGTGACCACGTAGCCAACGCGGGCTACATGGTGCATCCTGATTTTAGAGGGCGTGGCATGGCCGAGCAGATGTGTCGGTTTTCGATGGAAGAGGCCAAACGCATGGGCTTCAAAGCCATGCAGTTCAATATCGTGATAGCAACCAACGAGGGCGCGATTCGGATTTGGAAAAAATGCGGATTTGAAGTCGTGGGTACATTGCCCAAAGCCTTTCGTCACGCCCAAAAAGGCTACACCGACGCCCTCGTGATGTATCAGTGGTTGGGAGAGTAGGCAATAGTAAGTAGGCAGTAGGGGGCGGTCAGCATTAAAATGAAAAAGTCGGAAGGCAGATTGACTGCTTCCGACTTCTTTTTGTTTAGTAATTGAGCAAAAGTTTTCGGGTGTATCCCCACGAGGGTTCAAAACCCTTGTGGGGCTGAGATTTTAAAACTTAATATTCAAGTTGGCGTTGAACATGGTGCCGAGTTGGCTAAACTGTGAGCCGTTGTAGCCCAAAATATCATAACGACCGCTGAAGCCTAAGAAACCTCTCAACAAAGCCTTGTCTTCAGGCTTGGCGATGGCCGCTTCTCCTTTGGCGTTGAGTGCTACCAAATCCCATTTCGGCAATACATTCAACAAGTTGTTGACATTGACTGTCATAGATACTTTTTTGCTGAACGAATAACCCACGCTCAAGTCGGTGACTACCGCAGGTTTAAACTCGGCCTTGATGTTTTCCATGTCGCCGCCGCCATTGTCCAAATCTTGGAAAGCCGTCTTGCCAAACAGCGTATTGTTGAGGTTGATGTTCCATTTGCCCACGGCGTAGTCAAAGCCCAAAATAGACTTGTACATCGGACGGCTTTCGGTCAATAACGACTTGATTTGGGTATTCAAGATGCTCGAATTGGCCGCTTTGATGGCTGCGGGTTCGGCGGGCGTACCCAAGATTTCATTTTGGAGCATGAAATTGCCCGCGAAATTGATACCCATCTTACCTTTGCCCACCTCTAAGTTTCGGTACGAGAATACATAGTCGAGTCCTGATGTTTTGGTTTCAATACCGTTGATAAAAAACTGCGCGGTTCTTACGCCTGCTTGACTCAAGATACTACCCAGGGTGCTGGTGGGGTCGGAAGACGAAATAGACGAACTATACACGATACGGTCTTTGACACCTATGCTGAAATAATCAAGCGAGATGCTCAAGTTTCGGTTGGGGTTGAAGCCCAAGCCCAACGAAAGGTTGGTGGACTGTTCGGGTTTTAGGCTGGGAATACCCAACAAGCGCGCCTGTGCGCTGCGGTTGTTGAATAAACCTGATAGCTGGATTGTACCGCCTACAAAAGCTGCTTGGATAGACTGGGCGTAGATTTGATGGAGCGAAGGCGCACGGAAGCCCGTTGAGAATGAGCCTCTTAGTACCACTTTGTCATCGTTGAATTTATAACGGCTCGACAGTTTCCAAACGTTGGCGGGGCCAAAGTCGCTATATTTTTCGGTACGAAATGTAGCATTGACCAAAAAATCTTTGGTGATGTCATAACTCAAATCAACGTACCCGCCGATGTTGAACCGTTGGTTGGTACCAGCGTTGAGCTTGTTCAAGCCCGGAAAAGAGTTAGAACCTTCGCCTTCATAAGATTTCTCGTCGCCAGCGATAATGGTATAAGCCTCTGAGCGGGCCTCCATACCAAACGCAATCCCTAATTTATCGCTGACCTGCTTAGAAATATCAATGTTGCCCACCAAATGACGGAACTGATAACCACCTGGCTTGAAGCGTGTGGGACTTGCTTTGCCCAAAGTACGATTGACGGTGTTATCAACAGAATAGGTTTGAGAGTTGAAACCCGTGGTCAGGCTCACGTCGTGGCGCCAGCCGTTGGTTTCGCCTTTGGCCCCTACGGTGGCGTTGTAATCAATCAAATCGCCTTCAAAAGTAGGCACATAGCCAATATAACCACGGTACATCTCTACGTTGTCTTCGGTAGGAAACGCCAAAGTGGCTTGAGTCAGGTAATTTTTGCCGCCGTTGTCGGTGACACTATGCAGCAACCCACGGTCTTGCCGCCAATATGGCGTACGGAAGTTGGCAAAACTTGATACCCGTTTGGCGACGAGGGCGGCGTTGCCATAAAGTTGATGGTTGTCGTTGAGATTGATACCCCCGTTGATCAAAAAACGCCCAGCGGTAGTTTCGCCCGTGCCGTTGATGTTGTTGGCCGTCGGATAATCTTTCAAGTAGGCTCTAATCAAAGCGTTTGACGCGGCATCACCTCCAAAGGTGGCTATTTCGGTGGGTTCGTGTACAATGCCCGAGCGCACGGCACTGTTTTGTTGGAGAAAATCAATCGTGTAGTTTACAAAACCCTTGCCTCCAATGTTACTGCCGCTATTGAGCGAAAAATTGAACATGCCGCCGTCGCCTTTGGACGTTACCCCTGTGTTGACATCAAGGGTTGTAAAATCGTACTTGTCTTTCAAAATGATGTTCATAACCCCTGCAATCGCATCCGAACCATACTGTGCCGAAGCCCCGTCGCGCAGGATTTCGACCCGTTTGATGGCCTGATTTGGAATGGCCGACAAGTCCACGCCCGTTTCGCCACGGCCAGGCGAAAACTGCACGTAGAGCAGCGAACTGAGGTTTTTGCGCTTGCCGTTGATCAAAATCAACGTGCGACTCGGGCCCATGTTGCGGATTTCCCAGGGGTCAAGCAGGGTTGTGGCATCATTGACGGGGGTGTTTACGGTGTTGAACGATGGCACGCGGTATTGTAGTGTCTTGTCAAAAGTAGGTTGGCCCGTTGATTTGAGCTCAGTGGCTGACAAAATATCCACGGGCAATGGTGAATCTACCACTGACCGCTGCGAAGCACGGCTACCTACTACTACTACTTCTGCGAGGGCTTCTTGGCCAGTTTCCAAGGTCACATCAAGTACCGTAGAACTGCCAACAGTTACCTCTTTTGATTGAAAACCCACGGATGAAAATTGGAGGATGTCACCCGCTTTGGCTGCCACCGAAAAGCGGCCATCGGGATTTGTCGTTGCGCCTTGGGTTGTACCTTTTAATCGAATACTGACGCCCGGAATCGCAGCACCTGAGGCATCTTTGACGGTGCCAGTGACGATGTTTTGTGCGTACAAAAGTGTACTGCAAAAACAAATAGAGGAGATTAGGAAGATGAAGAAAGATTTAAACATAAAATTTGACAGAGGTTAAAGGTTACACCATAGATTTTGAAAAAATTTCGCAAACATAGTATAAATTTGGCTCATTGCAAATATTGATATACAATCTTCGTATTTTATCTCAATTGACCATTTTTTATTTTATTGTTTTTATTTTTTTTACTGCACAAGTCTTTTCACCTCGGGTGTATTTTGCGGTTGGTAAAAAATAGTAGCCCCGTTGCGTACCTGCACACCGACGACGGCGAGGTAAGCAACGGGGCTTCAGTATTGACAAAGGCGTGATTGTTCTGACAGCTTTTGGGTTCAAGCTGTCTTGGTCATCAAAAATCTCCATCAAAAACAGCTTCTCTTCCCGACCAAGGCCACGGTGAAAATCGTCAATCACGTCGTCCAGTCCTTCGATGGTTCGGAGGCGGGCTTCGTACTCGCGGTTGGTGAGTTCGCTGAGTATATCCATCTCGTTTTCACCAAACCAATCCTGCACTTTTTGGAAGGGATTGCGGGCTGCTTTTTTCTTTTTGAGGGTTTCGGGGTTGGGGAAATAGTTGAGAAATTGCGTCCGAATGGCCTTGCCGATGAGGTTTTGGGCTACAATCACAGGCCCTTCTACTTCGCCTTCATAGACCAGTTCTACCTTGCCACAAATCGCGGGAACTGCCCCGTACAAATCCGAAATTCGGACGTGGGTTTCTTTTTCGCCGTTGAGCAATGCCCGCCGCTCGGCGGCTGACAGGAGGTTTTCGTAGGCGGCGATGGTCATACGCGCCGACACGCCGCTTTTGGAGTCCACGTACTCGCTTTCGCGTGCCTCAAACGCAATCTGCTCTATCAAATCTTTGACCAAATCATTGGTTTTGACCATGCCTTTCTGCTCACTTTTGACCACGGCTTCTTGTTCCGTAATCTTCCGTCCGATGGGCAGCGTTTTGGGATAATGCGTCACGATTTGGCTGTCAATGCGGTCTTTGAGGGGCGTTACGATGCTGCCACGGTTGGTATAATCTTCGGGGTTGGCCGTAAACACAAACTGAATATCCAACGGTAAGCGGAGCTTAAACCCTCGAATCTGAATATCGCCTTCTTGCAAAATATTGAACAGCGATACTTGAATACGAGCCTGTAAGTCAGGGAGTTCGTTGATGACAAAAATACAACGGTGTGAGCGTGGAATCAGTCCAAAGTGAATCACGCGCTCGTCGGAGTAGGGGAGTTTGAGGGTAGCGGCTTTGATGGGGTCCACATCGCCGATGAGGTCGGCCACCGATACATCGGGTGTGGCGAGTTTTTCGGCGTAGCGGTCGTCGCGATGCAGCCAAGTGATGGGCGTGGCGTCGCCTTGTTGGGCCACGAGGTCGCGGGCGTAGCGCGAAAGCGGCTGCGTGGGGTCGTCGTTGAGTTCGGAGCCTTCTACGATAGGTATGTACTCGTCGAGCAGATGGACCATCAAACGGGCAATGCGCGTCTTGGCTTGTCCCCGCAGACCGAGCAGATTGATGTGGTGCATCGAAAGAATAGCCCGCTCAATGTCGGGAATGACCGTATCTTCATAGCCCCAAATCCCCTTGAAAACCTGCTCTTTACGGCGGAGTTTTTCGATGAGATTGTCGCGTAGTTCTTGTTTGATGCTTTTAGCTTGATAACCCGCCGCTTTGAGTTCGGCCAGGGTGCTGATTTGTAAAAGTTGTTTGGGTTTTAAATCACGATAAGACATGGTGGGATTACTTTTTAGTTTTAAAGGTTTTTAGGTTTATCGTTTACAGTTTTTAGGTTGAGGATAAACGTAGTAACCGTAAACGATAAACATGGGAACTATAAACAGACTCACTACTTCTTCACAAATCGCACATAAATTTCTCGCAGCGGTTTTTGCTTGCGGGTACTGTCTTTGGGCGATACGCCCGTACCGCGCCCTTCGGCATCTACGCGCAGGTAGTTGATGCCCGCTTTGATGAGTTCGTCTTTGATGGCAAAGACCCGTTTGGTCGAAAGCACTTTGTTGGTAACGGGGGCCTTGGCGTCGTTGGCAAAACCTACGAGTTTCACTTGGGCGTTGGGGTATTTTTTGAGCAGTTCTGCCAAGGTTTTGACGGGCGCAGTAGCTTCTGGTTTGAGTTGAGTGGTATTATCCACAAAATCCACGTTGTCAAACTTAAATACCTTTCCCGCCGTCGTGGCGGCATTGGCAAGGTAGGTTTCCATCGGATTGCCCGTCGTGGCAGGCTTTACGGCAGCGACCGAATCTTTGGCGGGAGGTGTAGTAGTGAGCGTATCGGTGGCAGTGGGGGAAACGTTTTGAGGGGTTTCGGGGCTGTTTTCTTCTTCCACCGTGGTACTTTCGGCGACGGTTTGCGAAGACTGCTGCTGCCAAAAATACCAACCTGCGGCGGCCAAACCAATCACCACCACCGCCGCACCCAACCATTTCAAATAGTTGGGACTATCTTCGGGATGCGCGTCTGAATCGCCCAAAAATGGTTCGGGGCTTTTGTCCACCGAAGTCTTAGCGATGCTCACTGGACGCTCTGCTTTGGGAACGGTAAAGTTTTGGAGCAGCGACCGAATCCCCACCGTTTCGACCAGTACATCGTCAATCTCTGGTACTACGTTGAGCAGATGCTCGCGCTGGTCGCCCAGGTAAGCCGTAAAACCCTCGGCGTCCAGTTGTTTATCGGCAATCGTCTTTTTGAGGACCGACATGATAATCGCCACCACAGGCCCTGCCAACGAAGACGCGAGCGAGTTGCGCGTGGCGGCGTACTTGGCCACCATCAGGCTCACGGGGCTTTTGAGGCCCGGCAGTAGCGTATTGAGATTTTTCTCACCCACTGCTTTGATGGCGTCGTACTGGGCGGGGTCTTTGATGGATTTTTCTAAATTTTGGGCCGAAAACTCTATTTTTTGAACGTGATTGTAGAGCAGATTCATCCCTGCCTCGTTGGTGACGCGCTTCAACATCCCACCCACGAAAGACGCGCTAAATGCGTCCAATGCTTTGCTGATTTTTTCAGGTTTTTCGTTGTTTTCTTGCGCGATGTGCGCGATTACCCCCTCGTTCAAGACCTCTTTCAAAGCGACAAATAAACTCATGTTTGTGTTCTTTTAGTTTATTGGATAGTGGTTATGGATTGTCAGAATATTGATTTAACGGTGATGCTGCTACTCCAACAACGATTGTATAGCTAACGAAATTAAAATCAAAAGTGGCGGAAAATTAGTTAATAAAACGGTTATTTGCCAACAATAACCCAACAACGCTATGGCGATTATTCTTATTACGGGTATCAACGGGCTGGTAGGCAGTGCCATGGCCCGTTATTTGCTTACCGAAGGACATCAAATACGGGGACTCATACGACCCCAAAGCGACCGCAGTTTGCTAAACGACATACAATCTCAAATCGAATGGTACGAAGGTGACGTATTGGATATATTGTCGTTGGAAGAAGCCTTGCGGGGCTGTACCTACGTCATACATACCGCAGCGGTGGTGTCTTTTGTCCCGCGTGACCGCCCCCAAATGTACAAAACCAACGTAGAAGGTACTGCCAACGTGGTCAATGTGGCCTTGAACGCAGGTATTCAAAAAATCGCTTTTGTGAGTTCGGTAGCAGCTTTGGGGCGACCCGACAACGCCAAAACCACCTTAGAAAACCCGCTGAAGATTGACGAAAACCAAAAATGGGAAGAATCGGCGCATAATTCTCACTACGCCAAAACCAAATATTTGGCCGAGATGGAAGTGTGGCGCGGCGTGGCTGAGGGGCTGCCCGCCGTGGTAGTACATCCGAGCATTATTTTGGGCGAAGGCCACTGGCACCGCAGCAGTACGCAGCTATTCAAATACGTAGCCGACGGTAAAAAATACTACACCGAAGGCACGGTCAATTATGTGGACGTACAAGACGTGGCCGAAATGACCGTAAAATTACTGCTATCTGACATAAAAAACGAGCGATTCATCCTCAGTGCGGGGCATACTACTTACAAAATTCTTTTTGAGAAAATAGCCCACTACATGGGCAAACAACCTCCTACCAAGGCTGTTGCTCCGTGGATGATAGCGATACTGTGGCGCATAGAAGCACTTCGCTCGTGGCTTACGGGCAGCAAGCCGCTCATCACCAAAGAGACCGCCCACACTTCCCAGACGCATTTTGTCTATGACAATCACAAAATAAAAA
>JALOLW010000409.1 GCA_025455795.1 Spirosomataceae bacterium | reverse complement strand
TTTTACTTGATGCCACTAATTCACGAATGAAAATCGAATGATATTAGTGCATTCATGGCATCAATAAAATACACATATCAAGTAATTTCATAAAGAACCCACCGAATCATGCCTTGCGTTACTTCTGTCCTTTCAAAATCTTTTCGTAGCGGGGCATGTCTTTGAATAAGTCGAGAGCCGCTTTGAGTTCGGGGTCGGTACGAAACACGAATTCCCGCTCGCCTTTTTGCAAATACACGTGCGACATCACTTCCCGTTCCAACGCATTTTTGATGTCTTTTTTGAACGTTTGCAAGTCTGCTTCTTTGCTGTGGGTGAGCTTAGTTTTGAGGGCTTTGAGTTGGTCTTGAATCGCATCAAAATATTTCTCTTTTTTGGCCGATGCTTCCAACAAACCGAGGTCTTTCTCGACTTGAGTGGTGTAGTCGTACTCTTTGTCTTTGAGCCACGTCACAAACGCTTGATAATCAGCATCTGACATCTCAAATTCTTTGGCGGGTTTGATGGTCGAATTTTTAGCGCGGTATTGGAGTGCGTAGTCAAACACCAGTCCTTTTGATTGAAGGCTACCCAAAATAGGGGTTCGTGCTGGTAAATCAGTAGCTACATCTGGCTCCACACCACCACCGTCATAAACCACGCGCCCGTTGCGGGTTTTAAAGGCAGTTTTGAGTGAATCGGCAATCTTACCCACGCCACCGTCGGCATTGCGATGACTGTAATCTATGGCTTGAATACAGCGACCGCTCGGGATGTAATATTTCGCTACGGTCACTTTTAGTTTGGTATTGTACGACAAGTCGCGCGTGGTTTGTACCAATCCTTTGCCGTAGGTACGCTGTCCTATCAGTACGCCTCGGTCGTAGTCTTGCATCACCCCCGACACAATCTCTGCCGCCGACGCGCTGCGTCCATTGACCAGCACCACGAGCGGTATTTCGGTGTCCACGGGTGCGAGCGGCGCGTTGAAAGTACGGTTCCACTCGGTGACTTTACCCCGATTGGATACCACTTCGGAGTCTTTGGGAATGAACAAGTTGCAGATAGCTACCGCTTGGTCGAGCAGGCCACCGGGGTTTTCGCGCACGTCAAGTACGAGTTTTTTCATGCCCTTGCCTTTGAGTTCGACGAGTGCCGTTTTTACTTCCCGAGCGGCAGTTTGGTTAAAATCTTTGAGGTCAATGTAGCCCACTTCGTCGTTGAGCATACCATAATAAGGCACATTGCCCGTTTTGACAAACTCCCTCGTCGCACTCACTTCTATCAAATTGGGACTTCCCACGCGCCTCACGGCAAGTTTGACGGTTGAGTTAGCCTGTCCTTTCATCAATTTGTCGGCGTTGGCGTCTTTGCGAGAAGTAATATCCACACCGTCTATTTTTACGATTTCGTCGCCAATGTGCAGCCCTGCTTTTTCGGCAGGAGAATCCTCCAAGATTGAATAAATGATGGTTTTGTTTTTGACCGTCGAAACCACCGCCCCGATACCCGTGTACTGCCCAGTGGTCATGGTTCGGTAGTCTTCTATTTCATCTTCGGCGTAGAAATTGGTGTACGGGTCGAGATTTTTGAGCATCGCGTCTATGCTCATTTTGGTGAGGCGGTTGGGATTGATTTCGTCCACGTAGTAGCGATTGAGTTCTTTGAAAAGCGTCGCGTAAATGTCTAAGTTGCGCGCTATTTCAAAAAAACGTTCTTCGTAACGAAACGAAAATAACCCTATCCCAGCAGCAGCTACAAGAGCCAGCGCGTATTTACGATGTGTTTTCATGGGAGCATCTGTTGTAATTCTAACAAAAAACTGACTATTATTTTCTATAAGTAGTATTGAGAAAATAGTATTGTGTATTGAGAATTAAATAATGCACTCATCTTCAATGCTTTACTTTTGTATTTTTTGTCTCAATACTATAAACTAAATACGCTGTACTACTTAGTAGAAATCAGCGAAACTTACGTTCTTATTTTCTATTTTCCAAAACCTGCGTTTAGCAAGGCCGCTTTTTATGCTTGTATAGTACTGATTTTCAATGATTAATAGTTATATTTAGACGACTTTTGAGAACTCAAATTTACACTTCAAAAGACTCGAAATGAGCAGGTATTTGGACATCCTGGAAGCCTTCTGCTTTGAGGCGTTCTTTGAATACAATTTGGTTTTCGTATTCGCCATGTACCAAAAACAACGTTTTGACCTTGGCGGGGTCTTGGCACTTCAAAAACCCAATCATCTCTTCATAATCGGCGTGGGCCGAAAACGAATCCATCACTTCCACTTTGGCTTTGACGGGATATGTTTCTCCAAAAATCTTCACTTCGTCGTCGCCGCGCTTGAGAGCGGCGCCGAGGCTTTCGGGCGAGCAGTAGCCCACTATCAAAATCGTATTGTTGCGGTTTAAGATGTTGTTTTTGATGTGGTGCTTGATACGTCCCGCTTCGGCCATACCCGACGCCGAGATGATAATGCACGGCTCTTTGAGGTCGTTGATGGCCTTCGACTCGTTCAAATCCGACACGTAGCGCAGGTTGGGGAAATTGAAGGCATCGCCGTCTTTTTCGATGTATTCCAAAATCGCGGGATTAAAACACTCGTCGTTGTCTTTCATGATTTTGGTGGCTTTGACCGCCAACGGACTGTCTATAAACACCTTGAAACGCGGCAAACGCCCTTCAGACGCCAGTTGGTCGAGGGCATAGACGAGTTCTTGGGTGCGGTCCACGGCAAAAGCAGGGATGATGAGCTTGCCCCCGCGCACTACGCAGGTATCGTGGACGATTTGGAGCAGGTGCGCCTTCATGTCGGTCACTTGCTCGTGGAGTCGGTTGCCGTAGGTGGACTCGCAGATGATGTAATCGGCTTGGGGAAAAGCCTCGGGACTACGCAAGATTTGGTCGCCGGGACGGCCAATATCGCCCGTGAAGGTAAGTTTGGTCTCGCCCTCATTCTCAAAAATATTCAGATGCACCGACGCACTCCCCAACAAATGCCCCGCGTCGGTGAAGTGAACTTTGATGTGGTTTTCCATCAACCAAAAATCTTGGTGATAGTCCACCGTCACCAACAGGTCCAGTGTTTGACGCGCGTCGTCTTCGTTGTACAGGGCTTCGAGTGCTGGGTCACCTTTTCTGCGCCGCCGCTCGTTGATACGCTCCAAGTCTTTTTGTTGGATAAAAGCACTGTCCATCAGCATGATATTGCACAAGTCTGCCGTGGCGGGTGTGCAGTAAATCGGCCCTCGGTAGCCTTTTTTGACCAAGCGCGGCAGCAGACCCGCGTGATCTATGTGCGCGTGCGACAGAACGACAAAATCTATGGCTTTGGCGTCGAAGCCAAGCGTCTGATTGAGGTCTTGGGTATTGATGCCTTGAAACAAGCCACAGTCGAGTAGTACTTTGATGCCTCTGTCGGTGGTAACGAGGTGCTTGGAGCCTGTGACGCGCCGCGCCGCGCCGAAAAATTGAAGTTTCATGTTGGTAAAAGGATCTGATTAAGGTTGTTTTGCAGTTGCCGCGCCCTTTAGGGTGTTTGAAAATGGATAAATTGGGAGTTGAATCAAAGTTGCCGCGCCCTTTAGGGTGCGGTTAGGGTAATCTTCGATGTGAGTTAGGGCTTCAGCCCTTTAAATAGCGTCAAAGGGATATTTGTCTAAAAATTCATCGTATTCTTCTTGAAATGTTTTCTTTTGATGATGACTTTCCTGTCTATCAATGTAGTGTAAAGGGCTAAAGCCCTCCGTTTATTTTTCTTTTCTCTGGTCTGAAGGCCAGAGCTATTAAAGGCCAGAGAATTAGGGGACAGAGCTACTATACCTAAACAGGCAAACAAATCCCTCCAAAACAAACATTCCAAATCGTGATGATTTGGAATGTCTTGGCAAAGATAAGAGAGATTTTGACGTTGCAAAAAGGGTCAGTGCT
>JALOLW010000408.1 GCA_025455795.1 Spirosomataceae bacterium | reverse complement strand
TACCATTTATATTTACGTCCTGGCCTTGATATTTTGGAAAGAGCAGGAGGTTTACATCGTTTCAATGGATGGACAAAACCCATTTTGACCGATAGCGGCGGTTATCAAGTGTATTCGTTGGCAGGTACAGGACGCAAGATTACCGAAGAAGGGGTAAAGTTCAAGTCCCACATTGACGGTTCGACGCATTTTTTTACGCCAGAAGGAGTCATGGACATTCAGCGTCGCATCGGTGCCGATATTATCATGGCTTTTGACGAGTGTACACCCTATCCTTGTGACTTTTCGTACGCCAGCTCGTCTATGGAAATGACGCATCGTTGGCTTCGCCGCTGTTGTGAGCGTTTTGACAGTACAGAGGGGCTTTACGGATACCAGCAAACCTTGTTTCCGATAGTACAAGGGAGTGTTTATAAAGATTTGAGGCGGCAGTCGGCAGAGTTTGTGGCCAATTTGGGTCGAGAAGGCAACGCCATTGGGGGGCTTTCGGTGGGAGAACCCGCCGAAGATATGTACGAAATGACCGAATTGGTCTGCGGTATTCTCCCCTCGGACAAACCTCGCTACCTGATGGGCGTGGGTACTCCCGAAAACATATTGGAGAGTATTGCACTGGGCATTGACATGTTTGACTGTGTGATGCCTACCCGCAACGCTCGTCACGGCATACTCTACACTACTCAGGGAGTGATAAATATTAAAAATGAAAAGTGGAAAGATGATTTTAGTCCGATAGACGAAAATTTGGGGGGATATGTCAGCACAAATTATAGCAAAGCCTATTTAAGACACCTTCTAAAATCAGAAGAAATCTTGGGAATGCAAATCGGGAGTGTCCACAACCTCACTTTTTATTTATGGCTTGTCAATCAAGCGCGTACACAAATTTCGGCTGGTAATTTTGAGAAGTGGAAAACAGAAATTTTGAAAAAAATCAGTGTACGGCTTTGAAAATTGGCAAAAAAGAATTTGTTTTAAACATCTAAAACATTTTTGATTTAAAATTTGAATCCCTACTTTTGTCCGAAGATTAGCAGAAAAAGCAATTTTTGCCGTATATTTGGAAAGTAATTATCAACTCGTAACAAACACCCCCTTACTCATAACACAATTTAAACGGTCCATTATGAAAAAAGTAGCTTTGCTTTTCACAGTCCTGTCATTGGGTGTATGCCTTACAAATGCACAAGCACAGTACAATCCAAAAGCGTCCTACGAAGGTCCCTACAAAATGAATACTTGGTCGGTGAGTGCTTATCTCGGCCCAAGTCAATTTTATGGTGATTTGCGCGAGTATGACTTTTGGCCAGTTGGCACCAACAACTTCGACAGCCGCTCAGAACGTGGCACGTGGCACTTCGGGGTGTCATTGGGCAAACAACTCACCTACCTTTTTGGCGCACGCTTAGACGTAGGCGGTGGGAACCTCAAAGGGATGAAGCGCCGTATTTATTTCTCGTACTTTGACGCCAACTATCTCCAAGCAGACGTAGCGGCTACTGTCAATTTGAAAGGTCTTCTTTTTGGTCCTACCAAGATGAAGCGTTGGAAAATGGACGTTTATGGTGGCGTAGGTCAGGTTTGGTTCAAATCTACTGCCTATCAATTAGGTTCTGGTCGCTTGCAACGCCGCTCGGATGATTCGCCAACGCTCCGCAACAACACCGCCGAACTCAACAAAGAGGCTTCTGCTTATACCCAAGAGTGGTCTTTGCCAGTAGGGTTTAACGTTAGCTATGAATTGACCCCCAATTTGGATTTGGGTCTTGATTGGCGTTTGAACAACGTAAATACCGAAAAATTAGATGCCACCGTGGGTGGAGACCCCTCCTCTATTTATGATGGTCCATCGGGCGGTCGCCTGTTTCAAGGTGGTGATGCCGCCAATTTGCTCGGCACGCCAAAAGGCAACTCATCGCTCGACAAGTACGGCTACATGGCTGTAACATTGACTTATAAGTTGGGTAAAAATCCCCTTCGTGTACAAAAGAAAAATGGCAAATGGGCGTATGACTTCAACGCTTTGGACGCTGGCCGTGGTTTTTATCACTTGCGCTATACCGACCCACGCCTGCTCGTGAAGCCACCGAAGATTTTGACTTTGGCTGAGATTGATTCAGTAGCCAAAGCCAACAAGCCCAAAGAAATTGACCCTCGCGTGTTGATTGATTCCGACAACGACGGCGTATCTGACTTTTTCGACAAAGAACCCAACACACCTGCGGGTAGCATTGTGACGGGTGCGGGTCAAAAAATAGATTTTGACAAGTATGTGAAAGATGCACTTCCTGGCATGGCTTGTACCGAAATCTTTGCCAACGTGCTGTTTGACACCGACAAAGCTATCATCAAACCAGAGTTCTACGACTTGCTCAACCGCGTGGTAGAATTGATGAACAAAACACAGTGTCGTCTCCAAATGACTGGTCACGCCGACCGCCGCGCTACTGACCGCTACAATGTAGCCCTCTCGCAGCGTCGTGTCAATGCCGTGAAGCAATATTTGACCCAAGCAGGTTTGAAAGATGCCAACCGCGTAGTAGTAGATGCTTACGGTTCGTTTAAGCCAATTGCTGACAATGGCACGGTGGATGGTTTGAAGAAAAACCGCCGCGTAGAATTGAAACTCATGCCTTAGTTTGAATAGACTGGCATTATTTTTGAAAAAGCCTCGGTAACTCGGGGCTTTTTCTTTTGCCCTACGAATAGCTATATTTGCAGAATTATTGATCACTCGAATGTACCAATCTCTTCTCCAAAAAGAAAAACAAATCGCCGTTATCGGCTTAGGATATGTAGGCTTACCGATTGCCTTAGAATTTGCCAAATACTTCCGCGTCGTCGGGTTTGACATCAATGAAGCCCGCGTGGCCATGATGCAGCAAGGCCAAGACCCTTCCAACGAATTGGATAGTAGTGCGTTTGACAACAAAGACATTACGTTCACTTCGCGCCCAGAAGACTTAAAAAACGCCCATTTTTTCATTGTAGCAGTCCCTACCCCAGTAGATGACTACAAAGTTCCTGACTTGAAGCCTTTGATTGGGGCATCTCATACCATCGGAAAAGTTCTCAAAAAAGGTGACTATGTCATTTACGAATCTACCGTTTACCCTGGTTGTACTGAGGAAGACTGTCTGCCTATTTTAGAAAAAGAATCAGGGTTGAAGTTGGGAACGGACTTCAAGATTGGGTATTCTCCCGAACGCATCAATCCCGGTGATAAGGAACGTACCATTGACAAAATCCTCAAAATCGTGTCGGGAAGTGACACCGAAGCCTTGTCCAACATTGCCAAAGTGTACGGTCAAATCATCTCGGCGGGGATTTATGAAGCGCCCACCATCAAGGTAGCTGAAGCAGCCAAAGTCATCGAAAATACCCAACGTGACCTCAACATTTCGCTTATGAACGAGTTGGCGATGATATTTGACCGCATGGGCATTGATACCAAAGATGTGATAGACGCCGCCGCTACCAAGTGGAATTTTATCAAACTTTACCCAGGGCTGGTAGGTGGTCACTGTATTGGAGTGGACCCGTACTATCTGCTCTACAAATCCAAAAAACTCGGCTATGACCCGCAGGTAATTCACAGTGGACGACGTATCAACGACGGAATGCCCGCGTTTATCGCCAAACGACTGGTCCAACTGCTGATTCAGAAAGGTAAAAGTCCCCAAAACGCCAAAGTGCTGGTGATGGGCATGACGTTCAAAGAAAATGTATCGGATATTCGTAACTCGAAAGTGGCGGATTTGGTCAAAGAATTGATGAGTTTTTCTATCAATGTACATCTGGTGGACCCGCACGCATCGCCCAACGAAGTAGCCCACGAATACGGCCTCACGCTCTCCGACAAAGCGTCTGACAACTACGACGCAGTACTCTTGGCAGTAGCTCATGAAGAATATAAACAAATGAA
>JALOLW010000047.1 GCA_025455795.1 Spirosomataceae bacterium | reverse complement strand
TGCTCAAACGCCCGCAGCATTGGCTTGGTTTGTTGGAATTGGACTTTGGCTTTTTCTACGTTTTCGGGCAGGGCATAAAAGCTCAAATCGAGCGTTCCTTTTTCGCCCCGAAGCGTATCTGTCCAAGCTACATACTGCCCAATGTTGAGATTGACCCCGTAGTTGTTGATGGGATTCTGCACGTACCAATCAAACGTGCGCGTGCCGTCGCCGTTGTCGGTGATGCTGCGGAGGCGGCCATTCGATACGTCCATGAGCGGCTTTGGCACAGTCACCGAGATACGCATACTGTCGGGTTCGTCGTAGAGGTGGTCTTTGCAGGGCCACCACGCGCTTGCGCCCAAGCCCTGGCAAGCCGTCGCAATAAACGGCTGTCCTTGTTGGTCGCGCTTCCAAGTCAGGCCGCCGTCCCAGGGCGGGCGTTTGGCTACGCGCGGTCTTCCGTTGTATTCTATGACAATATTCTCTTGGCTTTGAGCTACTTGTGGTTTGATTAAACGCACCAAAAACGCATTGCCATCGCGGCGAAACGAGAGCGATTGACCGTCTTGGGTGATTTTCGTAATCTGCAAAGGTCGTTGTAAATCTATTTGGAGTGTTTGGTAAGGTTCAAGCACTTTGTAGCGCACCGTCACACTGCCTGCCAGACTGCTATCAGCGGGATTGACGCGAACGCTGAGGTGATAAAACTGCAAATCCCACCACGCCCGCTCGCGCGTGACGCTCCCGCGCAAGGTGTCGTCGTGGGTGAAAGTATAGTTTTGGGCTTGTGAAAACGAAAAAGTGAGCGCGAAAAAAAACAAAAACGCGCTGCGTCGTAAACGAGAATGACACGGCGTTGTGCCGAATCGTCGGTCTGAATAGGATGAACAGAGTTGCACGGAGAAAAAGGATTTAGTTGGGGGCAAGTTTACGAATAAAAACAAAAAATCCGAGCGGGTGTCCCACTCGGATTTCCAAACCTTTACTCAACGTTATGAAAAACTCTGATATATAGACGAGGGTATCACAACGAGGTCACATTTTTTTTGAAAAATTTTATTCTTCGGCCAACGTCCGCGAGAGATTGATGCGATAAATACCCAACGAAGGCAATGCCGCCGCCAAAATCCCTATCAACAACGCGCCCGCCAACAGCCAAAGTTCTTCGGAAAGCAGATTAAAATCGCTGAATGAATAGTGATAGTCTGACTCGGCAGCGCGGCTAAACAGCCACAGTCCCACCCGACTCAATAGCACGCCCGCCGCATAACCCGCCAACGCCAACATGATGCCTTCGAGCAGTAGCATCACAAAAAGGCGAGCGCGGGTAGCACCCATCGAAAGCATCAAGGCCATTTCGTACTTGCGTTCTTTGAGCGAATTGTAAAGCGACACAAACACGCTCACCCCTGCTATCAAAATGATAATCAACGCAATGGCGCGCAGCGTATCAATGCCTACGCCCAACAGTGAGAAAAGACGATTGATTTCAAAAGCCACCGAAGCTGCTTGCATTTTGGTGTTTTCGTTGATAAAACGGGGCAGCGCCACCATGCCCATCGGATTCCGAAATTTGACCAATAGGCTCGTGATTTCTTCGCTTGGGTCGTCGGATTGAGGGGCGTTGCCGTCAGAAAATAGGTCATTGACCGACGCGCCTTGCGTGGTTTCGGTGTGTTCATGGATGCTCCATACGCTTGTTAAGTCAGTGAGAATCAACTGGTCAATCACCGAATTGTTTCGTTCAAAAACCCCCACGACTTTGTATTTTTTGTCGCCGTGTACATCGTCCATGTTGTCAAATCCGTGCGCCCCTGCAAAGGTATCACCCACTTTTAGGCCCGTCACTTCGGCTACTTTGGCCCCAATGGTAGCTTCCAAAGTCGTCGCAAAAAGCCGCCCTTCTTTGACTTTGGCCTCATAGTGGTTGGGGTATTTGGCATTGGTACCCACGATGCGGTACGAGAGGTAATTATCGCCCATCGAAAGCGGAATGGCCGTTTTGACGAGCGGGTTTCGCATCACTTTTTGGGCTTCACTGAGCGATATGTTACCCGTGGGCGAGTCCACCTGATAGATACTCGACAAAATCAACTGCAACGGGCTGCCTTTGGCCCCTACCACCATGTCAATGCCCTTGATATTGCGGCGAAACTGGTCGTCGAGTTGCTTGTTGAGTAGTAGCAAAAGCGAAATCAGGCCAATGCCCAGCGTCATCAACAACGCGCTCAGGAAACTGTTGAGGGGTTTGTTTTTGAGATTGGCCCAACTGATTTTAAAAAGATTCATGGATGATTGGTGTGTAAGCCACGGTTTTTGGTTTATCAACGTTAGAATAGGTTATCTAATTCAATAGTTACTTGCAAAATAGAGTTGGTTTCGTATTGAAAAACCACTCTCTAAAATTGTGCTTTATTGGCCTAAAAATATTTTCAGCAAATTTAGACAAAACAACAACATTCTCTGCCACTAAAAGAACGCCATAAAGTCTTTTTGTCTCTTAAATTCGTATATTGCATAAAAAAGACTCATGGAAGATGAAAAACTTATTTACGCTCGTGTGCGTGATGGTGGGGTATTGGACCAAAGCGCAAATAAACCCTCCCCTCATCAGCCCTGCTGTGGCCGAAGTCAGCTACGGCCAAAGTGTCAATTTCTCGGCGACGGGTTGTGCTGGTACGGTGACTTGGTCTGACGGTCAAACAGGCCCCAATGTAAGTATTTTGCTCAAACAGAGCGGTTTTGTGTCGGCCACCTGTACCGTCGGGATGCAAACAAGCAGTGCTTCTGCACCTTCGCAAGTCAAAGTCAATCTGACGGTTTCGCCCTGCGGCAATGCCCTCAACCTTACCACCAACATCTCCGCGACGGGTATCAGGCATCAGTCTCAAAACTCCATCGTAGCCACCAATCAAGTCCAATCCGACGCGAGTGCACAGTATTCTGCGCCCAATTTTGTACAGTTGAACCCTGGTTTCGAGGCCAAAAATGGCAGCGTTTTCACGACTTTTCTCAAACCTTGTAACCAATTTTACAGCCTTCGCACGCGCACAGTCGCCACGGGGCTGCAATACCCCTGGGAAATTTTGTGGGGACCCGACAATTTTCTGTGGATGACCGAACGCCCTGGTACTATCAGCCGTGTCAATCCTGTGACGGGCGAAAAGACGGTGCTACTCACTATCAGCGAAGTGACGCATTACGGCGAGGGTGGATTGCTTGGCATGGTACTACACCCCGATTTTGCGGCCAATCCTTACGTGTATGTGGTGTATAACTACGGCCCGCCACCTACGGAAGTCAAAGAGAAAGTGGTCAGATATACGTACAGCGGTGGTACGTTGGTTTCGCCTTTGATTTTGTTGGACAATATCAAAGGTTGGGTCAATCACAATGGTAGCCGGTTGGTCATTACGCCAGACTTGAGACTATTTATCACCACGGGCGACGCTGCCGACCTCTCTACGCCCCAAAACGACAACGCTATTAACGGTAAGATACTCAGAATCAACTTGGATGGCACAATTCCCGCCGACAACCCCTCACCGTCGAGTCCAGTTTGGAGCAAAGGTCACCGCAATCCGCAAGGGATGGTGTATGCCAACAATAAACTCTACGTGACTTCGCACGGCGACGGCACTGACGACGAAATCAATTTGATTTTGAAAGACCGCAACTATGGCTATCCCAACGTCGTGGGGCCTTGTGATACACCTACCGAAATCACCTTCTGTACAGCCAACAACGTTGTCGAACCCATCTTTACTTCTGGCAATGTCACTTGGGCGTTTTGTGGGTTGGACTACTACAGCAACGGTATCTATCCAGAATGGCAGAATAAACTACTGATGGTGTCGCTCAAAAACCAGACTTTCTATGTGTTTACTCTAAACAACGACGGCACAGCCATCATCGGACAGCCCGCAACTTACTATGTGGGGCAGTTTGGCCGCTTGCGCGACATCGCCATTGCACCTTCGGGCCGAGTCTATCTCTGCACTAGCAACGGCGGTCCTTTCGACCAAATCATCGAAATTTCGCCGACGGTAGATTGAGTAAACCCTTACCGCCGTGAAACACTTCGTTGTTTAGATGGAGTAAACCCAACAAATTTTTGGCAGATACCTAACATGTCCGTAATGTGTGATTGCCAAAATTTTAAGTATAAATATTTATAGTAAAAAAAAAGACAAAATCTTTATTACAAATATTTTATAATTAAATTTGTAATAAAAATTTTAAATATAAAAATGGATATTAAAGATTTTAAGGCGGGCTTTTGGACCAAACAGTACAATTACAAAAGTTTTAGCCCTGCCTTGGTCAATATTGAGTGGGTAATCTCGAACCCCAGAATCAATACATTGTTGAGCGAAGCAAACTTATTGCTGGGCGAACTCAACGCTTTTTCGCAGTATGTGCCTTCGGTTGATTTCTTCATTATGATGCACGTGGTGAAAGAGGCTACCACTTCGAGCCGTATTGAGGGGACGCAGACAAGCATCGAAGAAGCTATTTTGAAAATCGAAGACATTGACCCCGAAAAAAGAGACGACTGGAATGAGGTACAGAACTACATCGAGGCCATGAACTTTGCCATTGGGCAACTCAACCAACTGCCTATATCTTCACGGCTTCTGCGAAAAACCCACCAAATACTTTTGCAGAGTGTGCGAGGTGAGCATAAACAGCCTGGCGACTACCGAAGCAGTCAAAATTGGATTGGTGGTGCGACCCTCGCCGACGCTACTTTTATACCACCTCACCATACCGAGCTACACGAGTTAATGGGCGATTTAGAAAAATTTTTGAACAACGAAACCCTTCATGTTCCCAAACTCATCGTGGTGGCCATTGCCCACTACCAATTCGAGACCATACACCCCTTTTTAGACGGCAATGGTCGCTTGGGGCGCTTGCTCATTACGCTCTACTTGATAAGCAACAAAATTCTGACCAAACCAACCCTGTATCTGTCAGCATTTTTTGAAAAACACCGCACACTCTACTACGATAACCTGATGGTAGTACGGCAAAAAAACGATTTGGAACAATGGATAACTTTTTTTCTGGTGGGCGTGGTCGAAACCACCAAAAAAGCCAAAGAAACCCTCATCGCCATCCTGAAACTGAAAGAAAAACACGAAGCAACCCTCTACGAACTCGGCACCAAAGCTGCAAAAGCCAAAACCCTGCTCGAATACCTCTTTCAACATCCGATTGTGTCGGCGGCGGTAGTAGCAAAGGTATTGGGTATCTCGCCCCCAACGGCCAATTCTTTACTCAGAGAGTTTGAAAGACTTAACATTCTAAAAGAAACCACAGGATACAAACGAAACCGTCTCTTTGTATTTCAAGAAACCACAGGATACAAACGAAACCGTCTCTTTGTATTTCAAGCCTATTTAGATTTGTTTTATGAGTAGCCATACAAAAACAGCATGGGGGTAAAGCCCAAGAGTTAAAATTATGGCTAAAGCACCTATGGGCATCGGGCATTTTGTACGCTCAAAGGAATGGATTGGTAGGATAGACAGGGGCTATGCGACTCACTTCTACTGCTTCACCAAGCGTTTTCGGGTGTTGTAGTTCTGCATTTGAAGGTCCAAGAAATAGCTTCCTGTGGGTAGATGCTTCACTGGCAGCGACTGTCGGAAGGTATCCATCGTCTTTTGGAAGTCGTATTTAGCCACCTCTACGCCCGATACGTTGATGAATCGAATGGCGACTTTGCCACGCAACGCATTGCTAAAGCTCACTTCTACCGTTTCAGAAGTAGGATTGGGGCTGAGGGTGAGGTCACTTTCGGTCAAAGAAGGCGTCGTGCCGAGAATTTGGATATTACGCACGAAAATCGTCACGCTGGCCGAGTCGGTACATACATCTGCGCCCGTGCCTCGCACCCGATACGTGGTGCTGCGCGTGGGCAAGGCGGTCACTTGGGGGCCTGCATCGCTGCTTAAACCCGTGTTTGGACTCCAACTATACACTGACGCGCCCCGCGCTCGCAAAATAACGGCTTGGCCCGGGTCTATAAACTGCGCCGATGTTTGGATTTGAACAGACTGCTTCATCCCTACTTGGGCCGTGATGGCGTGGGCAATATTGAGTCCCGTTCGGACAGTAAAGCGGTCCCAATCTCCCGCTGTATTTTGTTCCCAAGAGGTGGCATTGACGGCTTCACCGTTGCGGGTGGTAGTCAGTGCCACTGTATCACCAGCTATGTAGTCCAACTCCACGCCAATGTGAAAGGCGAGGTTGTTTTGGCTTCTTAGGTCAATATTTTGGTCAAATACCACGTTGGTAGCGCGGTTGGCGGCTACGTCGTCTATGAGTTGTCGGAGGGGTATCTCTTTGACAGTCAATTCTTGACCAGGTCCCCCTTGAAAACCACGCGCATTCCAGACTTTTACTTTGACTACGGCTTCGGTATCGCGGCCACGGGCGGAGCGGGCTACCCCAAACTTGAGCGAAGCCCCACGGAGATTGATATAACCGAGCGGATTGGCAAACTGCTCTGCTACGGCACGAATACGACGCGAATTTTGGCCTGATACATAGCCTGTTCCCGTTGCCGGGCGAAGCACCGTGCCTTGTCCCGTAAAATTGCTCACGGTCGTGCAGAGCCCCGCATTGATTACTTCAATATACTGGGTTTTGGTCAAAGCGGAGGAGCTACCTGCCGCGTTGGAAGCGGTAAGCGTCACTCTAAACTTACCAGCGGTGTTGTAGGCGACAATCGGGTTTTGGTCGGTAGAAGTAGAAGGATCGCCCCCTTCAAACTCCCAACGCCAAGATGTGGGGAAGTTGGTAGAAAGGTCGGTAAAGCGTACCTGCCCACCGAGCAGCACTGTTCTATTTTCAGCTTCAAAGTTAGCCGCAGGTCGTCCGACCACCGTTTGGCCGCACACGTTGGCGGTGAGCAAGCTACCACGGCGGGGGCTAATTTCCATCACCGCTCTCATGCGGGCTTTTTGGTTGGCCGTGAAAATATTCATGCAGGCGTCGTCGGAATAGTCCATGTAGTTTTCGACCATGTTGACGTTGCCACAACTCATGCGCCCTTTTTGACAACCCCTGCTCTCAGAAGCGTGAGTGGGGGTATCGGCACAAAAATCATCGCCGCAGTTGGAGTCACCCCAAATATGCCGCAAACCCAACCAGTGACCCACTTCGTGCGAGAGCGTACGACCTAGATTGTAAGGCGCTTTCATGACGGGGAAGTTGCCTTTTTGGGCATTGCCAAAACTTGCATAATTGATAACGACCCCATCGGTACTGGCCGCGCCGCCGTTGGTAGGCAATCCCGCAAGGCTCGAATTACTTGGCCACTGTGCATAACCCAAAAGTAGGTCATCTTGCGCCGCAAAGTCCACCACCCAGATGTTGAAATATTTGTTGGGGTCCCAGCTACTCATGGGTTTGAGCAGGTTTTCGATGTCGTTGCGCGACCAGTTGGCCCGTCCACCGTTCACCCGGTCTATGCCCGCTTCGGGCATGCGTGTGCCTTGTGGATTGAGTTGAGCCAAACAAAACTCTATTTCAATATCAGCCCCTCGGGGGTCGTTGTTGAAGCCATTAGTGCCGGGCTTGCGGCGAAAATCCTCGTTGAGTGTTTCCAATTGTGCCTGTACCTGTGCCTGACTGATGTTACGACCTGCGCCCACGGCTTCGCCATTGTGAACAATATGCACAACCACAGGAATCGTAATCACCTCGGCCATACCCCGATTTAACGCCATTTTTGCCTTGATTTCGACCATTTTGCGCTGCAAATCGCGCTCAAAATCGTCCAACGTCCCCTCTTCGGGGTATTTGGCTCGTAAAATACTATCCATTTCCATCGTGGCGCATTGCTGCGGCTTGCGCTGTGCTTGTGAGGCGGTGGCCAAGCACAAAAAGAAGGCAAAAAAGGCGTATAGTTTAGTCATGTTTGTTCAAAAGCAATGAATCAACAATGGGTTACTAACAACGGGATTACTTACTACTCGACGTAAAAGTAAAGCGATAACTGGCGTCTATGTCGTCAAAAAAAACTTCCAATACGAGGGTGTTTTCGCTGAGGGTCTTTACCGTAAAAGGAACCAAAAATCCGCCAAAAATGCGCGGAATCGCCATGACAAGAGTGGCGTTGGCTTGGGTAAGTTCCCAAGAATCCGTAAACAGAAGGTCGGGTTCGGTCGTGCGGCATTTGGTAGAGCCGTTGGAGTATTCAAGTTTACGTTCTTCGTTGGCATAAAAGATAAATTGGTCGTCCAACTGACACGCCGAAAGCAACTCTCGACCCGGAATGTCAAATTTATCACCCTCATCCACAATCGTAGCACTGCTTAGGGTCCACGTTTTCTTCTCCGTACCCGTCAATAGTTGAGAGTAAGTGAAAGGTTTGGGTTCTATTTTTTCGGTACAGCTACTTGCGGCTACCATCATCACCCCAAAAGTCAATACATAAAATATATTTTTCATAAATAGTTACCAGTTATTGGTTATCGGTTACTCGTTATTTATCAACCATTTTCAACTTTTTCTATCCTCTACGACCCTACTGTGGCACATAATTCAACGGAATATTGACTACCGCATCGGTATTGGTGTCTGTTTTTCGGACTCGCCATCTGATATTGAGTGAAATACGCCTGGTGAGAGGATTCCACACCCCCGTCCCCGATAGCGTGTCGTAGCCTGCTGCAAACTGCGGAATCACTTGCCGAGGAATCGTGAGGGTGTTGTTGCCATTATCCACAAAATCCAAGCTAGGTTTTTCGGCCTGAAATCCTACGGGTGGTTCATACTTGAAAAACTGGTCAAAGCCCAGCAAGCCTACGTTGATATTGGTAATGGTGTAGCGTTTGCAATCGGTACTGGTAATTTCAATATCGGGCTTTTGGAATGATTGTGTGGCATTGACGGGCAACAGACCCGTATAAATCCCATCCATGATACAGGCATCTCGAATCGTGAATACCATCTTTGTTCCCAATCCACCTTCGCCGAGTCCGATACGGGCTTTTTCGCTAGGGTTCGCCGCTGTCAAGTTAAATTCAATGGTACTAGATTCGAGGATATTGTTGGCGTTGTTGAGCAATCGGAGCGAAATCTCCCCAAACTGCTGTCGGGCAGGAATCAAGACGGTGCCTTTGTTGCCCTCGATGACAAAATCCTTTCCTTCGCGGGCGGTGCCACCAATCCGGTAATTGACAATGATAGATTCATCAAGTGGCGTACTGCCGTTGTGTACCCGAATTTTGATGACCTTTGAAAAAGACTCTTTGTAGGTCAAGGCCGTGTCGGTAAACCGGACAAACGCAAGGCCGTCGTATTTGATTTGTTGCTCTTCACAACTTGCCAACCAAATCCCTCCGATGACAATGAGTGAATAAGACAATGATTGAATGAGTGACTTCATGTTGTATTTGTTTGAATATCGAACCGCATGAACGGCCTTACTGAACGACCAATGTTGAATGACAAAATAGATATGTCCTACTGTTACACTGCTTACTGCCTACCATGTTAGTACCCTGGATTCTGCTGACCTGCCAGAGCCGAATTTCGCTGAATCTCGGTCTGTGGAATGGGCCAAAGCTCATATTTTTGGTTCCAATTGGGAGTAAATGCGGACATTACCGCTTGGGCGCGGCCTGTACGCACGAGGTCGTACCAGCGGTGACCTTCAAACGAAAGCTCATACACGCGCTCGCGCTCTATCACGCCCAAAATCTCACTTTGCGTCCCCGCGACTACCATCGGTGGCCGTTGAGCAGCGGTCAGGTTGCGTCCTGCTCGGGTACGAAGTACATTCAAATCACTCACTGCGCCTGTGATATTGGCTTGTTGGGCGCGGGCTTCAGCGCGGATGAGGTACATTTCGGCCAATCTAAAAATCACAATGTTGTTGTTGTCTTCGTCGGGCGTACCGTATTTGACTACGCTCCAGCCATTGTCACCGCCGCCTTGTTTGCCAAAATCAATGTCCACCGTGGCACTGCGCTCACCCGATTCTCGGTTGGTGATGAGCGTAATGTATGAGTTGGCAGGAATGACCTCACGGCGGCCTACCAAGATGTTGTTGAGGCCAAAATTGCTTGTACCAGGGTCGTCGGCGGCGGTGTAGCCCATTTCAAAGATAGACTCTGGGTTGAAATCGCGGGCTACTACGTCTATGTAGCTGACCAAATCATACCGATTGGTGGCGATGACCTGCGAAGCAAACTGCTCGGCTTGGGTCCAATTGCGGGTGTAAAGATAATACCGCGCTAAAGCGGCTCTTGCGGCGTTTTTGGTGGCGTAGCCTGCAAAAATCGCCCTCCCTTGCGTGGGGCTGCCTTCTGGCAAATCGGTCAGTGATTCTTGGATGTCTTTCAGGGCATTGGCCATGATTTCGTCTTTGGAAGCCCGCGCCACCGTGCGGTTGGTAGTCACATCGGTCGTGGTGACATTGGGAATACCACCAAACGTAGTCGCACCCGTAAAATAGGCCATGCCGCGCAAGAATTTCGCCTCTGCCGTCACGAGTTTGCGGTCAGCCTCGGTCACACCGGGTACAGTGGGGAGTTTTTCGAGTAGAAAATTACAAACATACACCGTGCTGTACACTCCTCCCCACAAAGCCCCCGCCAAACCATTAGCAGCGGTGATTTGCTTATTCCCAAGTTCTTGGTAGTCAGTAAAAGTACCGTTGTGTTGGATAAAATCGGCGGTAAAATCGCCAATCATTACTTTGGGAGAGGCCATGCCTCTGAATGCGTTGTACGCACCGATACGCACCGTTTGTACGTCTTTGGCTTCGTTGAGTACAAATTGGTCGGCCAAAATATCAATCGGTTTGGGGCTGAGTATTTCAGTACAGCTTCCCAAAGCCAACGACAGCACAAGCCCTACTAATATTTTATTTTTTTTCATGCTTTGTCTATTTCGTTTCAATAGTTGCAAATCCTAATTTCACAATGAAATCATCCTAACAACAAATAACCATTCACTGATAACTTTGATTTCTCGCTAAAACCCAATCGTCAGGCCGACGGTTACGTTGCGGGTTTGGGGGAGTGTGAAAAAGTCAATTCCCTGTGCCGACGTCGAGCCGTCCAATGTGCTCACTTCGGGGTCTGCGCCAGAGTAAGCCGTGAGTGTCCACAAGTTTACACCCGTCACGTACAAGCGGGCGTTGTTGATTTTGACCTTATTGAGCCATCTTGAAGGTAAATTATACCCAAACGCCACGTTTTTGAGGCGCAAATAAGACCCATCTTCCAAAAAGCGACTGCTGTGGAAATTGTTGAACGTATTGCCCAACACATAGCGGGGGACATCGGTGACGTCGCCGGGTTTCTGCCAACGGCGCAAGGCGGCTCGTGTTTGGTTGTTTTCGAGGTCAGCCCCAGTGTTGACAAGCGTAGTGTTGGCAAAATTGAGGATTTTGTTGCCGTACGTAAATTGAAAAAAGAAACTCAAATCAAAATTGCGCCAAGAGATACGGTTGGTCAAGCCGCCAATCAGGAGCGGTTGGGCTGTACCTATCACTTGGGCGTCGTCGGGGGTGATGCGCCCGTCTTTGTTGAAGTCTTCGTAGAGTGCGTCGCCCGTGGCTACATCTACTCCTAAGGCTTTGAGTCCCCAAAAAGTACCGAGTGGATGGCCCGGCAAAATCACATTGGTAGCCGATACACCGTTGCCTTGATAGCCCCGGAACAATGGCTTGTCGTCCACCAACGACACCACTTTGTTTTGGTTGTGCGACAAGTTGAGGTCGGTATTCCATCTCAGTCCGCGCGTACCACTGTGGTCAATATTGACGCTCGAAATGGTCAATTCAAGCCCTCGGTTGGCAATATTACCGATGTTGCCCTGAAAACCTCCAAAACCCGTGGTAAGTGGAAGCGGTTGATTGAAAAGGAGGTTGTCGGTCAGGTTGTCGTAGGCTTCGAGTATCACGCTCAAGCGGCCACTCCAAAACGAAGCATCCAAACCCACATTGGCCTCACGGGTACGTTCCCATTGTAAGAAGGGGTTGTTGAGGTTGTTGGGACTCACGCCCGTAGCCCCACTGTACGTAGATGCGCCCCAAGTACCCAAGTACGTAAAATTTCCGATGCGTTCATTGCCCGTGTAGCCGTAGCTCGCGCGAAGTTTGACATCTTGCACAAAAGTCAGTGACTTCATCCACGGCTCTTCTGACAAACGCCAACCTACTGAAAATGAGGGGAAAAATCCAAAACGACGACTTGGACCAAAACGCGACGAGCCATCGTAACGGGCAGTGAAAGTAGCCAAATATTTTTCTTTGAAGTCGTACCGAAACTCACCAAAACCCGACAGCAAACCGTTTTGGGCAAAGCCCGAACCTGCTTGGTCTTGGACAGCGGCTGAGTTGATGTAGGTGAAATCATCGCTTGGGAAAACCCGCCCCGTGGCAAATGAATTGCGGTTTTTGCTTTGAAGAATTTCTGCCCCCAACAAGGCGTTCAGGTGGTGTTTTTCGTTGAAAGCAACATCATACGTCAAAGTATTGGAATTGAGTAAGGTATAAAGCGTATTGGTGATATAGACGCCGTAGCCTTGCCCGCCCACCGAAGGCAAAAAGCCGCCAATCGCCGTGGCCGATGACTCGTACTGATCTTCTTCGGAGTTGTTGTAGTCGAGGCTTATTTTGCTGTTGAGTCGTAGGTTTTTGATAATTTCGTATTGGGCGTTCATCCCCGCCAAAATCTTGGTGCCGTACGTGCGAAAGCGCGGCAAAAGTGCTTGAGCTACGGGGTTGAAGTTGGGAAACCCCGGATAGTTGGGTGAACCCGGCCCGTAGAGTTTGCCCTGTTCGTTGTAGGGAGCAAACCACGGTAAACTTTTGATGGCCCCCGAATACACACCGTCCAAAAAGTTGTCGCCCTTTACGCGGTCATTGGTCGTAAATGCCAATAATACGTTGGTGCCAATAGAGGCACGTTGGTTGATTTTATGGTCAAAATTGGCTGTCCCAGAATAGCGTGTAAAGCGATTGTTGAGTTGCACGCCCTCTTCGTCTCGCAGGGCACCACTGATATAAAACTTGGTCTTATCGTTACCACCAGAAGCCGACACTTGGTATTGTTGATAAATGCCGCGTCGCAGCACTTCATCGAGCCAATCGGTATTGACGGCATCGGTGACACCCGCTATCAAACCCCGCCGGTCGGGGTCTTGGCCTGCATTGGTAACGGCCTCCCGTTGGAGTTCAAGGAGTTCTTGCGAGTTGAGCAAATCTACTTTTTTAACAATGTCAATGGCCCCGCGTTGCGCATCCACTGTCACCGAAGTACGGGCGTTGTTTTTGCCACGTTTGGTCGTAATCAACACCACGCCGTTGGCCGCACGCGAGCCATAAATAGCTTTTGCCGAAGCATCTTTGAGTACCTGCATGGACTCAATATCGTTGGGATTGACAAACGAAAGCGAATTGTCGTTTTGCCCGCCAAAACCGCGCCCCGAAATAGCCTCATCCATAACAGGGATGCCGTCCACCACAAAAAGTGGGCGATTGGAAGCCGAAATCGAAGTATTGCCCCGAATCCTGACGGCCACCCCACCCCCGGGCGTGCCCGACGACTGCGTGACTTGTACCCCTGCGGCTTGGCCTTGCAATGCTTGGTCAAAACCCGCCACTGGAATATCTTTGAATTTGGAGGGGGAAATTGAAGTAATCGAACCCAGAATGTCTTTCTTTTGGGTAGAATTGTAGCCCGTCACTACAACTTCGGTGAGTTGAGTGGGGTTTTCGGCGAGTTCGACATTGACACTGGCGCGATTGCCCACATTGACTTCTTGGGGCAGCATACCGATAAACGAATAGACCAACGTGACTTTGCCCGTGGGAACACTGATGCGGTAGTTGCCGTCACCGTCGGTGGTGACGCCCGTGGGCGAGCCTTTGAGGGTCACATTGACTCCCGGCATGGAAGAGCCGTCGGAAGCGGCGGTGACTTTGCCCGTAATCACACGGTTTTGGGCAAAACTTGCTCCCACAACCAGGCAAAAAAGGACAAAAGAAAAAATTGATTTGAGTAAGGTATGGTTCATGCAATCCGTGTTTTGGGCGAAAATTAAGTAAAAAATTTGGGGTGCAAAGGACTCCTGCCAAATTCTTTGTAAATTTTAAAACGAAAGTAGAGGACGAATGTTTTACAAATAGCTTTTTCTAATTTTGGGCTTTCAAAAATCCCTCAAAAAAGGGGAATCTTATCCAACCCATGCCACCAATTGTCAGCATCATCACCATCACCTACAACGCCGAGGCGTTTTTAGAACGGACGATTCGTAGCCTCATTGCCAATCTCAACGCACTCCCTGATGCCTCGGTGGTGGAGTATTTGGTGATTGACGGCCAATCCAAAGACAAAACGCTCGACATTGCCGCGCAGTACCAAACCTACATTACCCATCTACTCTCCGAACCCGACCGTGGTCTGTACGACGCCATGAACAAGGGCTTAAGACTCGCCACGGGGCAGTACGTGTGGTTTATGAACGCGGGCGACGAACTCCACGACGCCGATGTGCTTTCCAAACTCCTTCGCGCCATGAAGTCGCAGGCTGATGTGTATTACAGCGACGCGCTTTTTGTGAACAACGACGGATCGGCGGTGGGCTTGCGCTCGGTGGTGACACCGCACACCCTCCCCCAAAAGCTGCGATGGCAAGACATGGCACTCGGCATGAAGGTTTGTCATCAGGCGTTTGTGGCCAAGCGGGCAATCGCTCCTTTTTACCATGACGAAAATTTGAGTGCTGACGTGGCGTGGGAAATCGAAATTTTGAAAAAATCTTCTGCCGTTACATATTTAGATTTTGTGCTTTGCAAATACCTCACGGGTGGTGTATCGGTACAAAAACACCGCAAATCGCTGATAGACAGATTCAAAGTTTTGGAAGCGCATTTTGGTTTTTGGCCTACCGTTTGGAACCACGTCCGTATTCTGGGCAGGGGGGTGGCACACCGATTGACGAAGTGAAACCTCAGCTATTGGTGTAGGAAATTGACCGTATTTTGTTCTTGATGGGAGACGAAGACTTTTTATTGCACCGTAGAGAAAAAATCAAACGTCCCCAACAGAAAGTCTTGAATCCCAGATGTATGATTGCGGCCTCTGAGGGGAATCAAGGTGACATTGGTAGCTCCCCGCGCTTTCATGGCTTTTTCGGCATTGACTGAGTTGAAGTAGAACACCAAATCGTCGGCGTCGCCGTGGTAGAGGCGGGTAGGAGTGCGCGGTTTCCAGTCATACACGTCGTTGTCTTTGATGGCGTTGAGGAAAGCCGTGTCCGTGCCGTCGTTGAGTCCTTTGATAAACGCATCCGTAAAAATAGTGTTCAGGCTCACATTGACGTTGGTGCGTTCTCTGGTGGTTTGGATTTGAGCCGCCCACGGTGCTTTGAAATAGGCCGTAGTGGGGCGGTTGAGGTTGTAGATGCGGTCGTAGGTGAGCAACACCCACAAATAGAGTTGGTTGGAAGACACCGAGCCAGTGGTGCGAGAATTGACCAAATACTTCATCGTAGCGGTTTTGTCATACGCGCCAGAGCCACAGCTTGAAGCGCGCAGATTGAACTCTGTCCCCGTTTCTTCTTCGATTTTTTTCTGCAATGCCAGCGTGGCAAACCCACCTTCCGAATAACCCGCAATGTAGAGGCGGTTGTCCCAAGCTATTTTTTCTTGGCGCACAAACTCCCGCGTGGCGCGGAGCATATCCAGCGAAGCCGATGCCAAACTCTCGCGGTGTTCGTAAGGGTGGGGGAGGTTGTTGGACGCGCCGTAGCCAATGTAATCAGGGTAAGCCACGATGAACCCTTGCGAGGCAAGTAGTGAGCCAGCAGCGTTGGCTTCACTGTTGGTAGCGTAGTAAGACGGTGCCTCGCGGTCGTCGGTGATGGTGCCGTGTTGTACGCTTATGAGGGGCAAGTTGCCCGTTTTGTTGGGAAACATCACCGCGCCCGAGGCATTGATTTCTTTGCCGTCGGTGTTTTTGGTTTTATAAACAATTTTGTAAACTTTGATGCCGTTGGGCAAAAAAGCGGCAAAAGTCGGGTCCACGCGCTGTATCAACTGCTCACGGCTAAAATCTCCGATGAGGCTACTACTGACCAAAAACTGATTGTCGGGGGTGGGTTCGGTGTTGGTGCGGTTACAACTGCTCACAAAAACGGATACCACAACGAGCAGATACAAAAACGGGCGAGTGAAGTTTTGCATAAAGTAAAGATGAGTTTTAAGAGTCAAGTAAAGCTATAAACGAAGAAAGCAACCGTAAAGTTGCTTTCTTCGTCGCTATCAAATCTCAAATTTAATTCCTTGGGCCAGTGGCAGGGTTGTGCCGTAGTTGAGGGTGTTGGTCTGGCGACGCATGTAGGCTTTCCAAGCGTCAGAACCCGATTCGCGTCCGCCGCCTGTTTCTTTCTCTCCGCCAAACGCCCCACCAATCTCCGCCCCTGACGTGCCAATATTGACGTTGGCAATGCCGCAATCTGACCCCGCATGACTCAAAAACAACTCGGCTTCGCGCATGTTGAGCGTAAAAATCGCCGACGAAAGTCCCTGTGGTACACTGTTTTGGAGGGCGATGGCCTCTTCAAGGCTGCGGTATTTGATAAGGTACAAAATCGGGGCAAAAGTTTCGTGCTGCACAATCGGCCAGTGGTTTTCGACCTCGGCCACGCACGGCTGTACGTAGCAACCTGACTCAAATCCTGCGCCCGATAGCACCGCAGGGGCTACCACAAACTTGCCGCCCGATTGGGTGACTTCGGCCACGGCTTGTTGGTACTGCGCCACGGCCAGCGTGTCTATCAGTGGCCCGACATGGAAGTGCGGGTCGAGCGGATTGCCGATACGTAACTGTGCGTAGGCTTTGGCCAATCGCTGCTTTACGTCTTCGTAGATGCTTTCGTGGATAATCAAACGGCGGGTAGAGGTACAGCGTTGGCCTGCCGTACCTACCGCCCCAAACACAATGGCAGGAATCGCCATTGGGAGGTCGGCGTTGGGGGTCATAATGATGGCGTTGTTGCCGCCCAATTCAAGCAAACTGCGCCCCAAACGTGCGCCTACGGCCTGTGCCACGGCCTTGCCCATGCGCGTACTGCCCGTAGCCGACACAAGTGCCACGCGCTCGTCGTGCGAGAGCCATTCGCCCACTTCGCGGCCACCTACCACCAGCCCCGATACGCCCTCTGGCACGTCGTTGGCTTGCAGTACCGACTGAATGATGTTTTGACAAGCTACGGCCGTCAAAGGCGTTTTTTCGGAAGGTTTCCACACGCAAACATCGCCGCATACCCACGCCAACATACTGTTCCATGACCAAACCGCCACGGGGAAATTGAACGCCGAAATGATACCCACCACGCCAATGGGGTGCCACTGTTCGTACATTCGATGCGCAGGACGCTCCGAGTGCATGGTGAGGCCATAAAGTTGGCGCGACAGTCCCACGGCAAAATCGCAAATGTCTATGATTTCTTGTACTTCGCCCAGCCCTTCTTGGAGGCTTTTGCCCATTTCGTAGCTGACGAGCGTGCCGAGTTCGGTTTTATAACGCCTAAACTGCTCCCCCATCTGACGGACGATTTCGCCGCGTTTGGGTGCAGGTACGAGCCGCCATTGGATGAAAGCCGCTTGGGCTGCCTCAACCACGTTGTCATAGTCTTCGCGGGTGGCAGAAGCGATTTTGCCAATCAGTTGGCCGTTGGTAGGAGAGTGTGATTCGATGTCGGGACCACTGCCAGTCCAGCTTTGGAGGCCCGTACTGACTCCAAGTAGAGATTTGTCAAGGCCAAGTGCCTTCAATACGTCTTGCATGAGTGAGATAATTTTTGGAATGTTGATGATGCAGGTGCAAAGGTACAAAACCACTTGACCGAAATCAAAGAAGTCGCTGACGGGTTTCGCCAACGACTTCTTTGAGAATGTTCAGTATTCAAAACAATTACAAGTGAATCACCTCACCATAAGCAGCGGCGGCGGCTTCCATGATGGCCTCCGACATAGTGGGGTGGGGGTGTACCGACTTGATGATTTCGTGGCCTGTTGTTTCCAAATTACGGGCTGTGACGACCTCCGCAATCATTTCGGTCACGTTTGTTCCTATCATATGAGCACCGAGCCATTCGCCGTATTTGGCATCAAAAATCACCTTCACAAAGCCCTCCGACGCACCTGCGGCTTTGGCTTTGCCAGAGGCCGTAAACGGAAATTTGCCGACTTTGACTTCATAGCCTGCTTCTTTGGCAGCTTTTTCGGTGTAGCCCACCGAGGCGATTTCGGGGGTGCAGTAAGTACAGCCGGGGATGTTGTTGTAGTTCAACGGATGTACGTGCGCCACGCCTGCGATTTTTTCTACGCAGATGATTCCCTCTGCCGACGCCACGTGCGCAAGGGCTTGACCTTTGGTCACGTCGCCGATGGCGTAAAACCCTTCAACATTGGTGCGGTAGAAATCGTCGGTCACGATTTTGCCACGCTCTACGGCGATGCCCGTTTCTTCGAGGCCGAGGTTTTCGATGTTGGACACCACACCCGCCGCCGACAATACAATATCTGACTCAATCGTGATTTCGCCCGTGGGGGTTTTGACCGTCGAAACGCAACCCGCACCGCTGGTATCCACCTTTTCTACGCTTGAATTGGTATAAATCTCTACGCCGAGTTTCTTGTATTGTTTTGCCAATTCTTTGGAGATGTCTTCGTCTTCTACGGGGACGATGTTGGGCATAAACTCCACAATTGTCACCTTTGTACCCATGCTTGCATAGACGTAGGCAAACTCCACGCCGATGGCCCCCGACCCAATCACGAGCAAAGATTTGGGCTGCTGCTCAAGCGACATAGCGCGGCGGTATTCAATCACTTTCTGACCATCAATGGGTACGTTGGGCAACTGACGCGCCCGCCCGCCCGTAGCGATGATGATGTGGTTGGCCGAGTATTCGGTGGTTTGGCCGTCTTTTTCGACGCTGATTTTTTTGCCGGGCTTCACTTTGGCGTGACCGTTGATGATGTCAATTTGGTTTTTCTTCATCAAAAAACTGACGCCTTTGCTCATGCCGTTGGCTACGTCGCGGCTGCGCTTGATGACCGCCGAGAAGTCGGCTTCGGCACTGCCTACCTTGATACCATAGTCTTTGGCGTGTTGGATGTACTGAAATACTTGCGCGCTTTTCAACAACGCTTTGGTGGGGATACAGCCCCAGTTGAGGCAGATGCCACCGAGGCTTTCACGCTCTACGATGGCGGTTTTGAGACCTAACTGTGAGGCGCGGATAGCGGCTACATAGCCACCAGGGCCACTGCCAACTACTATCAAATCATACTGTGAAGCCATTGATTTTGTGGTTGTTTGTTAATAATGTTCAATGATACTAATGATGCTTGTTTTTGAAACGCAAAAGTAAATCGAAAAGTTGGTTTGACAAGAATAGAGTTCAACAACATTTACCATACTTTTGACGTTTAGACAAAACATTCCAAATC
>JALOLW010000046.1 GCA_025455795.1 Spirosomataceae bacterium | reverse complement strand
CAAAGCCAATTTCACACTAAGGCAATTAGATTAACGAAACGTCCCCGTATTTGCTCCGAAGAGGAAATATCGTCAACGGCGATTTCTCAAAAACTTAACGATATAGAAGACCAACCGCCATGCCGTCTCGGAATGAACCTTGCCCTTGTGGAAGCGGGAAAAAATTCAAAAAATGCTGCTATCACAAGTCGTTTTCCTTCGCAGAAAACGAAGATGGGATATTTGACAAGTCGATTCCGATGGATGATGACCTTGCGAACATGCTCTCCCGCCACATCGAGTCGTTGGGGCCTGACGTTTCTCCTGACACGCCACTGTTCGGCTCGATGAGTTTTGAAAAAGTCAGCGCGTAGTCGCCGAGCGAAATATCGTGGCGGGTGTTGGTATAATGAAAAGAATACTGGTCAAAAGCCCCGATGATGGGCAGGTCCATTTGGTTGGGGCCATGCGCCACAAAATCAATGTAATGTTTCTTGTTGAGGTCCACGTACCCTTGTCCGCGCACGTCAAACTGATAGCCTTCGGCCTCGCGCCCCAGTCCTCTGATGGCGTTGTACCAAACTCCCGCCTCCACAGGAAAACGCAAATAGGGGTCGTTGGCTTTGGTTTTATTGGCAAACACTGGCACAGTAACTACCTTATACACAGGCTGTATGCTATCGGCGGGAGTAGCTTTAAGGTCGGCGGCGGCAGTCCACGCGCTCCCGTCGGTGATGGGAATTTCTTGGGTCACAAAAACCTTGATAGATGCTTTGGTTTTGAGCAAAATAGGGCCGTTGTACTGCTCTATCTGACCGCGCGTGGTACTGAGAGAGAGCTGCTCGGGTGCGTTGCCGTGGTTGTGAATCAGGTACTCGGTGCGGAGTTGTTGGCCTTCTTTGACGTAAGGCGGCAGATTGACCGCCGTAATCTCTACGCGCCGAATCCGCTCTACTTCGGTTTCAAACCACTGCCTGAAATTTTCCAATCCATTTTTATAGACCACTGCCTCTACGACTTGAATACCCGCCTCGGCTTGGCGGCCTACGCTTACGGTATAGCTGAATCGGGCTGATTTTAGCCCCACAATACGCGCAGGTACTTTTTTGGTGATGATTTGCCAAGAAGCGGGCAGACGCACCTCCATCCACACCCGATTGCTCATGGGTTGGGGACAGGTGATTTCGGCCACTACCGCAAAACGATCGCCCGCTTTGATGTTTTGGGGCAGGTTGAGGAGTTTGACCATCACATCTTCCTGCGCCATACCGCGCAAAGCTACCAACAGCAGCACGATGGGAAGCCATGTTTTCATTTGATTTCAATGTCTAAGTTGGTGCCAAACAAATCGCGCCCGTAGTCGGCTACCAATACGCCCTCAAACTTGCCTTTGGGCATAGCCGTAAGTGGCATTTCAAACGTGACGCAAGTATTGGGGTAAAGTTTGCGAACGGGGGTTTCAAAGGTCTTTATTTTCTGCCCGTCGCCGTCAAAAATATCCAACAACAGCTTGGGTTTTACCAAGGTTTTTCCGTCGTTTTTGATTTTGACGTGCAGCACACGGAGCGTATCGGAGGGCGTTTCCATGTTGATTTTTTCAAAGGCAATGGGCGGCATATTTTCGGTGCCGATGTCGGCAATGACCTGAATGGCGTAGCGGGTTTTGGAACTGATGCTCACGCCTTTTTCTTGCTGTTCAGACAGCGGTGTATCGCTTTCTACCATCAGCAGCGACCAGTACGAACCACTCAACGAACTGTCTTTGGGGACTTGAATCGTATAAAGCACTTCGTATTCTTCTTGGGGTTGTAAAATTCGCTCATCTACATTGGTAGTGAGCCAGTTGGCAATAGATCGTGGGTGGGTGTTGGCCGCCACAAAATCGTACGTACCGCCGCAATCGGTCATCAAATCGCGCTTGTAAATCAACACCCGATCGGGGTTTTTGCCCGTGTTTTTGAGTTGGATTTTGCCCGTTAGGGTCTGTCCATTTTCGGCAGTGTATGTATGCGTGAGGCCATTGACTATCATCACTTTGGCCCAGGTTGGGCTGGCACTTAACGCGCACAAAAAGAGAAAAACTAAACGCATGACAGTATGGTTTTTGGTTGAAAAATTGCGAAAATGCAGAAATGAATAAAATACTGTACGACTCTTTATTTCACATTCCTGCATTTTCATACTCTTACATTTTTGAGACGCCCTTACCTATACGTCTGTCAATGTGTAAGTTACCGTTACGGTAGTGCTGTTGTCGTGCTTCAAATCGCCGTAGGTGCTGGGGCCGAGGGGGAAATCTAAGGTATAAGACAGCATATGCCCTGCTCCAACTCCATTGCCCGTGTAACCACTACCTATGTTCGACAAAATAGGAAAAGGTGTGGTTGGAATGCCCATGGGCAGAGGAAATCCAACCAGCGCTATTTGTCCGCCACTTAACGATGGTGTAGGAGGAAAAGCAAACACACGCAGTATTACCCCCGCAGGCATTGTACCCGATGTAATCTGAACCGTTACTTGGCGTGAAGTTTCGCCTGTATTGGCTACGATGGACGAATAATTCAACCAAAGTGAATTGTTGGGCGTAGGTGAAGTAATGGGATTTCCTGCTTCGGTGGGCGCGACATACGCCAGCGTGAAATTTTTGCTGCCCGATGATTCCAAATCCAACAACGCCACTTCGGGAATCGTTACCGTTACGGTGTGGTTGTCGGTGCGGGTGTCTTGGGCAGTAGCCCCCAAGCCCCCGAAGGTAGCTATCAGAGCGAAGATAAAAAGTAGTTTTTTCATGATTTTAAATATCTGAAATAGTGTAAGTTACGGTTAGTGCGCCGCTCGCGTCATGCTTTAAGCTGGAATATGTGCCGATGGCCAACCCGTAGATGAGTTCATGACCCGCGGTGGGGCCATTGCCCGTATAGCAGCTGCCAATGGCCGTCACGATGTCTTGGGCGGTGGTAGAAAGCGTCAATGGACCACCCAATGGGTTGCCGAGTGTACCTGCACCACCCATGGGAGGTGCGGCCTGTACGGTGAGATTGGCACCTGCGGGTACAGTACCACTCGTGATTTGGACTGATACTGTGCGGGCGGTTTCGCCCGAGGCCGCCACGATAGAGGAGTAGTTCATCCACAAGTCGGTATTGGCTGCGGGGGCAGTCACTGGATTGCCCGCTTCGGTAGGCGCCACAAACGCTAAGGTGAAGTTCTTGCTACCCGACGACTCCAAATCCAACAACGCCACCTCTGGAATAGTGATAGTGACGGTGTGGTTGTCGGTGCGGGTGTCTTGGGCGTGTAGCGCACCACTCCCGATGCCTACACAGAGGGCCACGAGGGCCACGATTCGTTTTTTCATTGTTTTTGTAGTAGCGATGGGTTTATGAAGCATCGCTGCTACAAAAGTGGTAGAATCTCCCCCACCTTGTCCCCCCCAATGTTGGTGGTATATTGCTTAAATTTTATTTGAGGATGATGCTTTTATTTTTTACATTTGAAGAAAAAACACGCAAGCAATGGTAGTGACAAAAGAACCCACGGCACCACCCACCACCTTCGCGGAGTTCCTGCTTTGGGAGCCAGAAGACGGCTACAAGTATGAATGGAATGATGGGGAATTGATAAAATTTACAGGAATGAATAAAAAACAAGTCAAGATTTATGACATTCTCAATACGCTATTTATCGAAAAAAGCTATTGGAAATCAGGCACATTCGTAGCCGAATACGACACGCAACTTAGCGGTATTCAGATGCGAAGACCTGATATCGCTTTTTTGTCAAAAACCCAATTGGAAGAAGCCAACAAAGGCGGTGACCCCATTCCCGAATTTATGATTGAGATATTATCAGAAAGCGATAACGTAAATAAAGTAGAAGAAAAAGTAGCTGAGTATTTTAAGGCGGGTGTGAAAGTAGTGTGGAATATTTACCTCGAACAAAAAGTAGTGTATGTCTATACCTCTCGCCGCGATGTGAAAATCTGCATCGAAGATGATATTTGCTCGGCAGCCCCCGTACTGCCCGAATTTGAGATAAGCGTAAGCCAGATTTTTGCTTGATTGGCACACAAAAAAACCACTCCCGAAGAAGTGGCTGTGTTGAGGATGGAAAAGTTCTAAATCAAAATTCCTTGAGCAAATACTTCAAATACTTGGCTTGCCAAACACCCACTATCAACAGCGTAAAGCCTACCATTTGACTGGCATTGCGGAGCAGGTAATATTTGTAAAAACTGACGGCATCGGTTTGGTAAAGTTTGGAAAAAATAAACTCCAAGAAAAACTCCGTTAGGGCGGGCAGAAAAAGCCCCAGACAAATCCAAAAGTAAGTATTTTTTTGCAAGGGTAACGTTACCTCGGGCGCACGGTAAATATAATACAACAATAGTCCTGCTCCTCCCAAAATAAAAAAGTTTTTGACCGTAGAAGAAAGCGAGTCATAGCCTTGATAGCTCTTAAAAACAACCACTTGCACCACCTCAAACACCACCAACGCCCACATCAAATATTGAAAAGTTTGTTTGAGTGTTGGACTTTTGAAACTATCTCGCAGGAATAAAGCGATGAATACAAACTTAATGAGATAATTGATAAACGCCGTAAAATTGAAATCTACCACCCCAAAGTGCGTATTGAGCCACGGAAAAAGAACATTAACAAATTGGAATTTACTACTAAGCAAGACATCAACAAACAACAATTCTAACAAGCTATAACAAGCCAAGCCGTAACAAAACCAAAAGAAATAGGGGATGTGTTTTTGCAGCGTTTCTCGTTGTAAATAGCAATAAAACAGCAAGATAAATTCAAAGCAATGCACCATTTTACCCGAACGCATTAGTAATTTGTCATACTCTTTTTTATCGGTAATCACTCCAAAAGGAAGTACGATTGCTAAGAAAACGCCAAGAAAAAAAAGCGTTTTAAACAATGGAGGTTTCTCACCTAAAACAGGATAGAGTAAACAAAAAAAGGCAACGGTAGCAAAACCTGCCACCGAGTGCCATTGGTCAAACGTCTGAAATGACATCATAATTTACTCGGAAGGTATTCGTCCTGGGCAATTTGACTCACTTTCATAAGGGTGCATAAAAATGACGAAACGGCCATCTTCATATTTACCCAAGCGAATTTTGACTTGATCGAACCGTTCAAAGTTCTTTAACTTTTCTTTCTCCAAAGCATCAATTATATCTTGAGAGTTCTGTATTGTATCATCTTTTAAAATTTGAATCTTTTTATTGATGTTTTCTACAGTATCTGATTTATTTTTTAAGTAGATTGTATCATTTTTATCTAAATACATCAATTTGGCTATCTCAAATTGGGTTCCCTTATTGATTTTAAAATGCCGTTTGTGCTTTCTGAAAAAATTTTTGACTTGTGAATATGCTTCCACAAATTGTATTATGGCATCATCAGTAGCATTTACATTTTTTTTTAATTCGATATTATTACTCCAAAACTGGTCGTAAAAATACTTAAACCTTGCAGGATCTAAATCCATGATGTGATACAACTTAACAGGATCTAAGACATATCGTGCAATTATATTTAAGCCTGGCTCATAATCATATCTTGGATAATTGCCTTTTGAAAGATTATCAATACTTATCCTATCAAGTTGTACTAAGTGCTCTCCTTCTTTAAAGAAAATTGTAAAAAAGATTAACTCATAATAATCTTCTTGTAGTTTACGCATTTCTTCAAGTGTATTTTTTGTAATGGTAACTTCTTTCCCCTCAATGGTACATCTGTATAAAGATTCGTGTAGATCGAATTTTTTTCGGGTTTCATAGTCTCCGAAAAATCTGTCTATGGGGCTAAAGAAGGCATGAATTTCAGCAAGATCACTATTAATATTTCTATCTTTATCCATGAGCCATTTACCCGACCCTAAATAGACGTCAAGTACATTAGAATTACCTGTTTGTTCCATAATAAAAAAAATTAAAAGGTTTAATAATCAATTAGTTATATTTTTCTACACCATCTTCCCCTCAATCGCCTTGGCGACGGCTTCGGGGGCGGAGTTGACGTGGAGTTTTTCGTAAATATGCTTGATGTGCCAGTGTACGGTGTTGAAACTCAGCGTACAAGCGTCGGCTATCATCTTGTAACTCATGCCCTTTACCATGCAGCCCAGTATCTCACGCTCGCGCTCGGTGAGCGGTACGTAGGTGGGTTGTGCTTGTACGTATTGGCTCTGAAACATCCGCAGCACTTTGGCCGCTATGCTCGGGGTCATCCAGGCACCGCCCTTGTGTACGTCCACCACGGCTTGCAGCATGATGTCGGGGTCGGGGTTTTTGAGAACGTAGCCGTTGGCCCCCGCACATATCGCCGCAAACACGCGGTGGTCGTCGTCGAAAACGGTCTGCATCAGCACTTTCACATCGGGCAGGGCCGCTTTGAGTTGTTGGAGGGCCTCAATGCCCGATATACCTGGCATTTGAATGTCCATCAGCACCACGTCGGGTTTGTTTTTTTGGACCCGCCGCACCACGTCTTCGGCATCGCCATAGCTGGCCACCATATACACCTCGTCCGAACTCGCCAAATAGAGCGCGAGGTTTTGCCGATAGCTTTTGTTGTCCTCAAATAGTACGATGCGAATCATAAGCCCCCTACCCCCGAAGGGGGAATTTTTGTTTTGTAAAAGTATTTTTTATTCTGAATTGAACACTGCAAAACAACTGAAATTTATCCAACGGTCAGCCCCCCAATATTGGTGGGTAGCCCAATAAGCCCCTACCCCCCAGAGGGAAAATTTTAGTTCTCCTTATAGGGGTTAGGGGGCTTTCAACTCCAACCTCGTTCCTTCTCCTACTTTTGAGGTTAGTATTACTTCCATAAAACTCTCTTGGGCGCGTTTTTGGTAGTTTTTGAGACCGTTACCTTCGTAGCGTTGGGAGGTATCAAACCCCTTGCCGTTGTCAGCTATGCTCATCCAAAACTCGACACTCTGAATTTTAAACTCGACCCTCACCTTACTCGCTTCGGCGTATTTGACGATGTTGTTGAGGGCTTCTTTGAAAATCAAGTAAATGTTGCGGCGTTGCTCCATGCTGAGTTTGAGGGGCGCGTTGGGCGGAATTTGATTGTCAAACTCGAGCGCGATGTCTTGGGGCGTAAGCAACTGAAACGCCATCGAACGTATCTTTTCGAGGAGTTGGTCGAGCGAGTCATTGTCGGGATTCAACGCCCACACCGTGTCTCTGATGCTCTGAATGGTGTCTTGGGAATCAGTTTTGATGCGATGCAGGATTTCTAAGGTTTCGGGGGCTTGTTGCCCTATTTTTTTTTCGACGAGTTTGGTCGAAATCGCAATGCTGCTGAGGGTGGCGCCTACTTCGTCGTGCAAGTCAGCGGCGATGCGGTTGCGCAGATGGTGCATTTTGAGTTTTTGGCGAAAGTTGTAGAGCAAGAAAAAGTAAATACCCGCCCCAATCAACAGCAGTCCGTAAAACGCTACCGAGGGCCAAAACCACAAAGTTTCGGTCAGGGTTTGTTCTACTTCAAAACGAAGTTTTAGGGGTGGTTGCCAACGGTTGTTCTGAAAAGTTTGGACCCAGAACTGGTACGTTCCGCCTTCCAGATTGGTATAACGCGCCACAGGAAAGTCATAGCCAACGGTATCACTGTCAATGCCTTGCATCTGATAGCGGTAGGTACACCCCGCGCAAGCAGTCCATTGAATAAGCAGGTCATTGTCCAAGGCGGCGAGTCGGATAGTACCGCTGGTGTCGGGCTGCTTGGCCTGCCCGCGCGAAAGCACCGACATACCCCTGCTGGGATACTGAGCAAATGAAAGATATGAAAATACAAATGGCAGAAGCAGCCCCCCAATCCACGCCCACGGTATCAGCTTTTTCACGGACGATGTTGGTCTATATTTCAGCATTTTTTTCATTTAGCCACCAACCGTACATTTTGCTGTCTGATGCGCTGGCAGAGCATTTTGATGATGTTGCGCATGACTTCGCCGCGCTCGTCCATGAGGTCGTAAAAATCATTTTGGTCTATCCTAAATAGCTGTGCATCAGACAATACCACTGCCGCCGCCGAGCGCGGTTCGGCGTCGAGCAAGGCCAACTCGCCAAATACATCGCCCCGTCCGAAGGTAGCCAACAGCGTTTGGCCGTCGTAAATACCGATTTCGCCGTCGTAAATCACAAACATACTGCTGCCCAAATCACTCTTTTTGAAAATGGTTTGGCCTTCTTCAAAACCTACCTCGCGCATGATGGGCGCGATGCTACTCAGCACGTTTTCGGGGGTTTCGGCAAACAAATTGGTGTTTTTTAGTACCATCACGCGCTCCGTGATAGAGACCGTGGCAGAAGCAGTAACGTGGCTCATAATGTGTAAATCTGGGTATTGAAACAGGGTTTCGGGAGGCACACCGCGCAACGCCAACCGAATGGTCCAGTCGGTAAAGTAGCGCGTACCATGTTTGAAAATGTAGTTTTTGATGGGTTCATTCTGGGCAAAAACGCCCAAATTTGCGTCTATTTGGCGTATTTTTTCGCCGTCGGGTACGTTGTCGAGCAGGGCGTGGAGGCTGCCATAGACTTGGCGCGGCACGATGTTTTCGAGCAGTTCGAGCGAGTTGGCGCGGCGTTCTTTGGAACTGTGCAACACGCTGATTTGGGTGTTGGCAATGGCTTCTTGGTCGTAAAGCTGCATCAATACGCCAAAAATACGCTGCAAAGTGGCCTCTTGTTCGTAGGCCAAACTATTCCTAAAATCAGCTTCGAGGGCTTCGTTTTGGGCGTGCAGCAAGCGTTGGGCCAGTTGGAGTTCGTCGGTCAGCAAGGCTTCAAAGACTTTACCTTTTCTAAACGTGGGCGGAAAATTTCGCAACGCCCGCAGCGCAAGCGTCTTGACCGATACCTCTCCTTCGGTGGCCATTTGACTCAGAAGCCCGTACGCACCTTCGGTTTGCATCTGTGCGCACACAGCCACCATGCGACGCTGAAAAGCGGGCGTTTGGTCGTTTTTGGGGTAATTTCGCAATGTTTCGACGGCAATTTCCCCCAATTGTGCCAGGCTTTGTGCCGCCGCGCGCCAATGGTTTTTGTCGGCCAAAAATGCCACCAACAGCTGCGTCATTTTGGGGTTTTTGAGCGCGCCTGCCGCCTCAATGGCCTCCGTTACTACTTGTTCGTGCGGGTGTTGGGTGGCTTTTTCGACAAAATGCTGGTAAGCCGTCAGTTGGTGTTTTTCCACAATATCCAACGCCGCCCGTTGGCTTTTGGGCTGTTGGTTTTCAAACATTGCCTCCAACGCCTTCAACGCCGACGGTTGGGCGGGGTTGTCGTGCAGCAGCCCCATGATGGCCCCCTTGCGTACCATTACATCTTCGTTGTAGAGCAGTTCGATGCTTTTGTGGTCGGGTTGTTGGGTCAGTAGCCAAGCCGTTACTTCGCGGATAGGCTCGTGTGGTTCGTGGAGCAGTATCTCACGCAACTGACTGGTTTTGAACGGAATCCGTATATTCCTAACAGCTTCCAACGCGCTCAAACGCACGCGCTCTTGCGGGTGCGCCACCAAGCCCAAAATAGACTGGTGCAACGTGGGCGACGACACCAAGCCCGTGGCTTTGTTGCGCACCAACCACTCCACAGCGTTGATGATTTCGCGCGGTTTGTCGCTTTTGAGGTTTTGTAAAATAGCCCCCACGGCTTCTTGCGGCACGGCCAAATCTTCGACCACCACAAACCGCCGACTGAGGGCGTTTTGGAGCGTATGCACGTATTGCCGATAAGTGCGCTGCAAAAACCACAACGCCACCAACGCCCCCACCACGATTTCTTCCACCAAAAACCACGGGCCATTTTGCCAAAAACGATGGCTTAAATAAAGCATCAAACCACCAATGCCCAAGCCCAACGGCTCGTAAAAACCCTTGACGAGGGTATGCCCACGCAGGCGTTGGTGCGTAGAAAGTGGTTGAAAAAGCACCAAAAAAATGGGGTCAAAAATAGCCCGCCGTACCACCTCAAAGCCCAAATAAACCAAGCAATAGGCAATAAGCTGCGAAGAAGTGTCCAGTTCAAAGTAAAACACCGCACTCAACATCAGCACCGCACCCAAGCCGCCCAACGGCAGCAACGCCAGGGCGCGGTTGAGGCCAAAACGCTCGATGGTTTGGCGCGACATGACCAGTTTAACAAACGTAGCCAGCAAATAAGTAAGCGTCAGCACCCCGCCGAGGTAAGTCATCACGTCGGCTTGGCTGTGGAGTTTGTATTTGACATTGACAAAAAAAGCGTACTCCACACCCGTAGCCATGACAGCTATGGCGGTCATGCTGAGACACATGGCAAAAATCAACTCGCTGCCCCCAAACAACTGTTCAATGAGCGGCGGCGTGGCGCGGGTGGGTACGTGGGCGGTAGTGTGGGTGGGCTGAAGGCTTTGGGTACGAAACGTAACAACGGCGGTGTACATGGCCGCCCAGAAAAACAAAAACGCCAACAACAATAAAAAAATCAGTTCGCTGTGGTGATGCACCAACACTGCCAACAAACCGCCCAACGCCTTGGCGGGCATATCACCCGCGCTGATGACTCCAAACAGCCGTTTGCTTTGGCGCACGTCGAACATCAAGGCCGACAACCCCCAAAACTCCAAGTTGGTCAGCAAATAAATAACCCGAAAACCCACCATAATCGTTACGGCAATAACCACCGAGTTGGCAAAATAGACCAACGCCAAAATGGTGACTGTCAGCACAATAACTGTCCACAGCACCCTAACAACGAGCCGCCTCAACGACCAATGATGCTCAAAATACGAATAGATTTTGCCCACGGCCATCATGCCCACCGCCGAGGCCATGTAAGCCAACGGCAAGCTGGTTTCGGGGTGATTTTCGAGCAAGATGACGTTGGCCGACACGTAAATGAGCATCGTACCAAACCCCAAAAAAAAGTGGTGTAAAAAGAACAGGCCGACGGTGCGGGTTTCGTCGGCACGGATACTGAGAAGGCGGTAAAACGAGTCGAAAGGCATAGATGCGTGCAATATTCGACAAAAATACAGATATTGACCAAAAAACCATTTTATATTTACGTGAGTAAAAACCAGCCTTTTCAACCATGACCTTTCTGTATCCTTTTCTTTCGGCCTTTTTTTTGATTCCGTTTGTGCGGAAATTTCTCCAAACCAAAGAAACATTGCCCGTTTGGGACCAACGCCTCCATTACGGACGCATTGCGGTTTTTGTGCTGATAGGCGCGGAAGTATTCTTAAAAACCAATACCATTTCTCCTCCCGTATTTTTCTTGTCACTTTTGTTGGCAGCCATCCCCGCGTATCTGCTTCGAGAAGAAACCCCCAAAGCACGCTTGTTGCTGTGGATGATTGGGCCGCTGGGCGTGGTATTTTTGATTGACAATTTAGCCGAATATTGGACTCCAAAATTTAGAGAACGACACGAAGATTTTTTTGATGCTGCTACTGGGATTGCTTTTATTTCTTCAATCGTCGTGGCTTTTATGGCTCGAAGCCAGCAAAAAGGCTTTGAAAAAGCCCTCAAAGCTGAACAACTCAAACGCGAAATAGAAGAAGAAAATAATCGAGTTTTGGAGGCCAAAAAGTTGGACCTCGAAACCCAAGTAGCCGCCCGCACCGCTGAATTGGTGCAGCAAAAAGAAGAACTTCAACAAGCCCTCGAACACCTTAAAGCAACCCAACAACAACTGATTCAGTCCGAAAAACTGGCCTCTTTGGGCGAATTGACGGCGGGTATCGCCCACGAAATTCAAAATCCGTTGAATTTCGTGAATAATTTCGCAGAGTTGAGTGTGGAATTGATTGAAGAAATACTCCCAGCCAGCCCCCAAACCCCCGAAGGGGACTTTAAAAATGGGATTAAAGCCCCCTTCGGGGGTTTGGGGGCCGATTGGGTACCGCAAGAAGCCCCCTTCGGGGGGTGGGGGGCTTTTTTTGATGACTTGCGGTTAAACCTGCAGAAAATCAACCACCACGGCAAACGGGCTTCGTCTATCGTCAAAGGAATGCTCGAACACTCCCGCACCAGCACGGGCAAAAAAGAACCCGCCGACCTCAACAAACTCGCCGACGAATACCTGCGCCTGAGTTACCACGGCCTACGCGCCAAAGACAAATCATTTCAAGCTGATTATGAACTCATTACTGACGAAAGCCTACCACTTATCAACGTCGTACCGCAGGACATTGGGCGGGTGCTGTTGAATCTGATTAACAATGCTTTTCAAAGCCCCCTAACCCCCGAAGGGGGAACTAAAAAAGTTACGGTAAAAACTTTCAAAATCGAAGCAAACGAAAAAGCCCCCTTCGGGGGTTTGGGGGCCTCAGTCTCCGACAACGGCTCTGGCATCCCTGATGACATTTTACCCAAAATCTTCCAACCCTTCTTCACCACCAAACCCACGGGTCAAGGCACAGGCTTAGGGCTGAGTTTGGCTTACGATATTATCACCAAAGGCCACGGCGGCACGATTGAGTGCGAAAGTGTGGAGGGAGAAGGAACTACTTTTGTGGTAAAATTGCCGATTTCCTAAATTCCATTTTTACAATAATTTGCAAATATGGAATTTAACTCCATAATTTACATATATTTGTAAAAATGGAATGGATATGATAAACAGACAGATACTGCTCGAAGCACAACAAGCCCTTACCCAATTTAGGGCTTTGTGCCTAACGGGGCCAAGACAAAGTGGCAAAACTACTTTGAGCAAGGTCCTCTTTCAGGATAAGCCATACCTTAATTTTGAAAATCCTACCGTACAGTTTGAGGCAGAACAAAATCCCGAAACCTTCTTAAAGCAATATCAGAACGGTGCTGTTTTTGATGAAGTACAGCGAGTACCACACATTTTCAGGTATTTACAGGAAATATTAGACAATAATCCAGCGCGTGGACAATTCATTCTAACTGGCTCGAATAATTTTTTATTGCAAGAGCAAGTTTCACAATCGTTAGCAGGGCGAGCAGGTTATTTGTCACTTTTGCCTTTGAGTTATGCCGAGTTGGTTGAGGCAAATTTGGCGGATAACCACCTCAATAAACTCATACTTACAGGCGGCTATCCCGAAATTTGGAACGAAAAACTCATACCAACTACGTGGATGAATAGCTATGTGCAGACCTACGTGCAGCGTGATGTGCGACTTTTGCGGAATATTACCAACTTGGCGGCGTTCACTCGTTTTATTTACTTATGTGCCAATTATGCAGGGCAAATACTCAACCGAGACGATTTGGCAAAGAAAACGGGCGTGGATACCAAGACGATACTGGCGTGGTTGGGTTTGTTAGAAAACTCGTATATCATTTTCCAATTACAGCCTTGGTACAACAACCTGAACAAGAGAATCATCAAAAGCCCCAAACTGTATTTTTATGACACAGGTTTGTTGTGTTTTTTGTTAGGTATCAAAACCGAAGTGGGCTTAGAGAAAAACACCGCCTACGGAGCAATTTTTGAAAATTGGGTGATTTCAGAAATACGAAAAAACAACTTTAATAATGCCCAAAACGAAGGAATGTACTATTTTAGAGATAGTGCAGGAAATGAAATAGACTTGATTTTGGAAAGAGAAAGCGAACCCATAGCCATTGAAATAAAATCAAGTAAAAAAGTAGAAGATAGTATGTTGCGTGGCTTGAAATATTGGCAAAAACTCCAACCTCAAAGCCAAAGCATATTGCTACACGCTGGTGATAGAAACGAAATTTTGAATGAAAAAATGAGTGTATTGCCTTATACAGAAATAAGTAATATCTGAAAAACCATGAAAAGCCTAACCCTCACCCTCCTTTTCGCACTTATTTGTGGCTTTGTCTTTGCACAAAAAACGGCTGTTTTTAAAATAGACAGCCTACCCACCCAAGGCATTTTGCTCGATAAAGGCTGGAAATGGCACGGTGGGGATAATCCTGAATTTGCCAAACCTGATTTTGATGATTCAGCTTGGGAGGGTATTGACCCTACGAAGGATAAGTAATGGAACGTAATTATTTTAAAATCGAAATATGTTAATACGCTTGTATTCAAACTATTAACTAATAACTATTAACAAATAACAGTGGCTTGCCACTTACAATAAAATTGCCTTTTTGAAAAACAAATCTATGAAAAAAACACTATACGTCGCGCTGTTACTTTTGCCTTTACTGACTCATTCACAGCTGTTTGTCATCAA